>JAAYAZ010000157.1 GCA_012719115.1 Dehalococcoidales bacterium | reverse complement strand
TGGTAAACGAGGGGCCTTCTTTCTACGATGACCTGCCGCTCCATCCGCTACCACTGTCGTAATTAGTATAAATGAAAAGGGGCACTTCAAAGCGCCCCTTTTTTGTTTCCTCTAAAGGTAAATCTTATCACCAGATAGCCGGAATTATTCCCTTGGGATTATTGTAACCCGCTATTTCCGGTAACACATCTACTCCCTTGTCCAGCGCACCCAGATAAACCGGTTCAACAATTTGCCAATAGGTATTGTAATAGCCATCCGAGTCAACATCATCGTAAGTATCATACATCGACACCCTGAACAAACCGTTTGGACGGTCATCGGTAATACCCCAGCTGTTTAGCATAATCCAGTAATGATTTGCCGGGTCGGGGTCGCTGTCATCGTACCCGACACACAATACCGCATGCCCGCCGCCTTCTTCATCGTTCCATTTCTTCCCGTCTGAAAAGCCGTAATCCCAGATAGAAGATTCAGCCTCACGATTCCAGAAATTGCCGAACTGATTCCAATCTTCATTGTCTGCCAGGTAAAAGGAAAAGAATATGCCCTTGTTTTGACTTAATACATTCTTGATTCTCATGATAGCGGTGTCCTCTGCAACATTATGCGTTTTTATCTCGAAAGAACTCACGCTTTCGAGCAGATAGCCCGTGTTGACCGCAATTTTATCTGCAGAGATGGCAGCAGAGTCACCGCTGTAATGATCCTGATAAAAGGCGTTGATGTTGGACCACGGTATAATAAACTGATGTTCATTGTAAAAGTCGGCTAGGTAATACGAGTGGCCGCCGTTACCTGCCCAATCATCACCCTCACCGCCGTTATACAGCGAGTCGAAATACTGGATGGATAACCTCTCTTTTATTCCCAGTTGAACATCGAGAGCGATTTCCATACAGCCGGTGCCCGCCCAGACCCAGCAGTTACCGATATGCCCCTGGTGACGCTCTTCCGGTATATAGTATAAATGTGAAAGCAGGCTGAAACTGCTTCCCTGCTCTGATAATTGCAGTTCCTTTTGGATTTGCCTGTCGATTTCAGCTTCGGGCATCGATAATAGCATTTCATTAAATAAAGCCCTCTGCTCCGAGGTGAAATGCATAACGCCATGGGTATTTTCAGCGAGCGCTGAGACATTAACGGGAGATGAGAAAACAGATAAGAAGACGAAAAGTCCGCACAAAATGAATGAGAAAAGACGGTTAAAGCGGATATGCGAAAATAACCTCGAAGTACCCTGATGGTTATCACTATTGTGTAATAGGCTACCTGGGCGAAATGTTCTCATAACTTTTCTCCTCTATCTTTCCGTTTATTATGCGCCCAACCCATATAATATCGCCTTTGTTATATTCAGCTTTGACATCGTAGACCTTTTGGGGTGTTACCGGACACCCGATGATGATATCCCAGCCGCCTCCGCTATAAACCCTGCGGCTGTATCCAATCTTTCTCCTGCTATCGGAATCGACTTTATAACAGATGCCATCCGTCTCCGGCAAACCGGCATCGGGATGGTTTTCCTTTATATACTCAAGT
>JAAYAZ010000156.1 GCA_012719115.1 Dehalococcoidales bacterium | reverse complement strand
GGCTGGGCGTTCCGATTGTAATAGTGATAGCATTCGGACTTGGCTGGTTAATCGAAAGATTCCTGCTGCGCCCTTTAATTGCGCAACCAATACTTTCATTGATTGCGGTAACGCTGGGGCTATCTTATTTTTTGGACGGATTGATAACCTTCATCTGGCCATGGAGTGTCGATGCGCTGCCGCGCCTCTTCCCGCAGGATACCATTCATATCGGTACAGCGGTCGTTTCGCAGGAGTACCTTTGGGCGGCGGGTATTTCACTGCTGTTATTCACAGCATTGACACTCTACTTTAAATACAGCCGGATGGGGATTGCAATGAGAGCTACCGCTGACGACCAGATGGCAGTTCAAGCCTGCGGGATACCGGTTACAAAAATATTCTCGCGCTCATGGATGCTTGCCTGCGCTATGGCAGCCATCGGAGGAATACTTATGGCGAGCATCGGCGGCATCGGGCACGGCTTAATCGATACCGGTATGAAATCATTCTCGGTGGTAATTCTGGGCGGGTTGGATTCTTTCCTCGGAGCTATGATTGCCGGGCCGATAATCGGTCTGGTGGAAAATCTCGGCGGAGGCTATCTGACGGCGTTGACATGGCCCGGAATTAAAGAGGTTATTCCGTTTATTATGATTATAATCGTGATGATGATTAAACCATACGGATTATTCGGTGAAGTCCGTATAGAGAGGATATAGAAGTGTTTTTACCTGCCGGAGTGAGAAACTACAGTTATGCCCAGGATATGGCAATCTTTCGCACCAAAACACAATGGGTGTTACTTGGAGTGCTGCTTCTTTTACTTATGGTGATGCCGTCTTTTTTGAGCAATTACTGGCTGAGCGTATGTAATATCATAGCAATAACAATTATTGCCGCCACCGGTTTGAATATACTTACCGGCTACTGCGGGCAGCTTTCAATCGGGCACGCCGGTTTTATAGCTGTCGGGGCTTATACATCGGCAATACTGAGCGGTCAATTAGGAATGCCGTTTTTGCTGTCCATGCTCTGCGGTGGACTGATGGCCGGATTCATCGGCATGCTGTTCGGCTTACCGTCGCTGCGTGTTAAAGGATTTTACCTTGCTATAAGCACCATTGCAGCGCAATTTATAATCATGTGGGTTATAAGAAATTGGTCGGAAGTTACCGGCGGCAATATCGGGCTTAGCGTTCCGACTGCTGAAATATTCGGTTACTCTTTCACCAGTCAGGCAAGCAAGTATTACCTGATACTGGCAATTACCGTACTGGTAATATTCTTTGCCAAAAACCTTGCCAGAACCAGACCGGGCAGAGCTTTTGTAGCGATAAGAGATAACGATTTGGCGGCGCAGGTTATGGGAATCAATCTGTTCCGTTACAAACTGTTGGCATTCTTTATCGGTTGTTTCTTTGCCGGTATTGCCGGGTCGCTTTTAGCTCATTGCTATTACGGCTTCTTGAATCCGGAATTCTTTGATTTCAAGGAATCGATATTATATGTAGGAATGATTATTATCGGCGGACTGGGCACTTCGGTAGGACCTATTTTCGGAGTTATACTGATTCGTCTGCTGGACAGCATTTTATCGCTGGAAGTTGTGCCTTTTTTGGAAACACACGTTACCCTGTTTACATCCGGATGGGCATCCGGATTGAAGCCGATGATTTTCGGTGCGGTAATAGTCTTATTCCTGATTCTGGAACCGCGCGGATTAGCACACAGGTGGCAGCTGTTTAAGACTTCGTATCGTATCTGGCCGTTTTCATATTAACAATTTGGTATAAGTAAAAAAAGGGAGGTAGCTTACAATGGTAAACAAAGAATCTAACGGGATTACAAGACGAAATTTTATTGTCGGGACCGGTGCGGCATCCTTATTCCTGTTTATGGGCGGACTCCCTTTTCTAACAACTGCCTGTAATACAAAGGGAGAAACCATAAAAATCGGCATCACAACCCCCAGCACCGGAGTTGCCGCAGAAAAAGGCAAAGTACTGGAGCACGGTAATAAAGATGCCATTAAATATGTAAATGAGGATCTCGGCGGGGTAGGAGGCTACGAACTTGAACTGGTATGGATGGACAACGGCTATAATGCAGCCACTATGGTCAGCAACGTGAATAAATTAATGGACGATGGCTGCGTTATGTTCGGTTGTTCCTCATCGGCTATGATGACAGCAGCTATGACTGTGGCCAACCAGAACGGTTTCCCCGGTGTGGCTGCCTATGGCGCTCCCATAATTTACCGGCCGCCGCAGCATATTTACGGGCAGATGCCGGATTACGGTGATGACTGGGTCGTCTTTGCCCAGTACTTTTTGGAAAATCTGTGGCAGGGTGAAGGCAAGCCATTGATGGCAATGCATATCCTCAGCAACTCCACCGGTTACGGAGCCAAAGACGGTGCTACAGCTATGGCTGAGGAACTGGGTATCGATATTGTTGTAAGAGAGCATACCGCCAGCACAACTTCAGAAATGACAAGCCTGACGGAACTTAAGGCATTAAATCCGGATATACTTTACATCGCCAGTACTCCGCAGCCAAGCTCTATCATAATTAAAAACGCCTATGACCTCGAAATGACCTCGACCGGCATGGTTATCGCCTGCGGGCACGCCGCCATGACCAAAGCTATGGTGGACCTTGCCGGTGCCGATAAATGCGAGGGTGTTTATGGGATGTTCCCTACCGTTAGCTGGGAAGACGATGTGCCGGGCATGGCTAAAATGACCGAATACTGTCAGGCAAATCATCCTGATGATTATGGTAATATGGAGTACATTACTTCATGGTGCCAGAGCCTCACTATGGCAAAAATCGTTTCATTGGCTGTTAGCGCGGTTGGTTATGATGGTCTGGCAGACGGCGGAACGGAAGCATGGCAGGCTATCGAAGAACATGGCATTAAAGCTCTAAATAATTACGACGTTGAAGG
>JAAYAZ010000155.1 GCA_012719115.1 Dehalococcoidales bacterium | reverse complement strand
GGTGATGTCAGTAATCTTGGGGATATTACCACACTGGCAGACCCGAGTGTCGTCGAAACACTGGTTCACGAAAGGGTATAAGTATATTCTATTTGATTAAGTAACACAAAATTAATACCCCGAACCTATTATGGTTCGGGGTATTATATACTTATATATTAAACCGTACTATTTTTCGGATTCTTTTTCTGCCTTTTTGGCTGCTTTCTTATCGGCAATGGATTTTATTATATTTTCACCCATAGATAAAATGAAATCCGCTTCATAATCTTCCACCCTGCCCTCATCGCAGAGTTTTGCCAGGTTCGGGTCAACCGGAATCTGTGCCAAAAGCGGCGCATCGGCAGCTTTAACCATCATATCCGCCTGACTTGCACCGAAAAGCTCCATTTTTTGATCTAATTCGGGTATGTATATATAGCTCATATTTTCAACGACACCGAGAACCGGTTTTTCCATGTTCTTCGCCATGCTGAAGGCTTTGCGAACAATCATCATAGCCAAATCCTGCGGAGTATATACAACCACGGCACCGGTTATGGGAATCGACTGCATAACTGTCAGAGCGGCATCCGAAGTTCCCGGAGGAAGGTCGATAACCAGATAATCGAGGTCACCCCAGTGAACATCCTGCCAGAACTGCTCGATTGCCCTTGCAATCAATGGACCGCGCCAGATAACGGCATCGTCCTCGGCCGGCAGTAAAAGATTGATGGACATCACATTGATACCGGATTTCGATAAAACCGGCAAAATACCGGTTTCGTCTCCGGCAGGCCTATCGCTAACACCGAACATCTTGGGAACGCTGGGTCCCGTAATATCGGCATCCAGAATACCGACTTTGTATCCCATTCTTTTAAGAGAAACGGCAGTTAAACCGGCTACCAGGGATTTACCGACGCCACCCTTGCCGCTCATGATAGCAACTATATTTTTAATTTTATTCAACACACCGGGCTTAACGTTTTCGTAGTTTACTTCAACTTCGGCATCACTATCCAACTTGTTAATAATCTTAGTGATTTTGGCTTTTAATACTCCCTGCACCAGCGCCGTCATTCCTGCCGCAGCCAGTGTTAAAGCAACCTTCTTCTCCTCGATTTTAACATCCATTATTAGGTTCATGCTGCCTACGGTTCTTGTAAGACCGGGAACAACCAAATCTTTCAGTTCTTCCCTGATCTGCTCATCAGTTACCATTCAATACCCTCCATATTTTTTTAGTTTATATATATTCTGTATTTAATACAGTCTATATCCGGTTATACCGTTTTACGTTATTTATTGCGTATCGGACAATTCTTGGGCAATTGGCTGAAAATATTCTCACCGGTAGCGTACCACCTGATACCCATAGGACAAGAGAAACGCCTTATGGCAGACACCTCGAAATTTCCGCCCTCAATCACTATCGCTTTGCCGTTTAAGAGTGCATCGGCAATGCTTTTACGAGCTGAATCCAGTATACGAGAAAAAGTAGTTCGCGAAACGTTCATCTCCTGAGCACAATCCTCAAGCTCCAGTTCCTCGACATCTTTCAAACGAATAGCTTCCAGTTCTTCAACGGTAAGTTTTACTCCCTGCATTAAAGAAAGCTGCCTTCCCGTTGGCGTAAAACTGCTTACCGGTGGAATAAAACCCACCCTGCGACGCAGTGGCTGTCTACCCATTTGCTTAAAAACTCCCGATAACCTAGTTTATTTCGCCCATATGTCCACTATTATAGTTTTTTAAGGAATTGATGTCAACCACTGCTTATAATGCATATCTATCAAACTTAATGATTCCGCTTTTAGAGCCTTTCCCGATACAAAGAGAATCAGAGCGAGCGCATTTTTGTCTCTTGACGTAAATAAAAACTATAGCCGCTCGTAGTTAATCCCAAAAGCCGCTCGTAGTGCATGTCCTGAGTATATCGAAGGAAGCCTGTCGAACCCGAAGTACCCTTTAGGGTGATAACGGCGACTAACCTCGAATTGCATTTAAATCCCTCTTAATCTCCCTTTTCCAAAGTGAGAGAATCGACGAGTGCTATTTCCTGCCTTTTTTTACAGTTGCCATTGCGAGTCTATTCACTCTCCTATTTACATTAGATTCTTCGCTACGCTCAAAAAGACAAAGTGTAGGGACTCCTCTTAACGGGCATTTATGTAATGTCATTCTGATCCCGATTTATCGGGACTTCGTTCGACCACCATTTATACTTAGCGAAGCTAATGTACGAATTTGGCATGACAAATAAAAAACGTAGGGGCGACCATGGGTCGCCCGCCCTTTATACGAACATGGCGGACGGAACAATGCCCGTCACTACGGGGTCAACGATTAAATTGTCATTTTCGGCAATTCGACGACTTCCCTGCATGATATTAATATTCCTGATAGAGCATCAAGAAAAGTTCTCTTATCAAAGATTCCCGTTACTATAAGAATTAAAGAAACTATCGTATTTTTATTTTTATATACAACTCTTTATAATACAGAATTAGATATGGATAAAAAAGACCTTGAACTGCTGGAATTCCCCCGCATCCGTGAAATCATCGCCGGCTACTGTTCCTTTTCAATCAGTAGCGAAATGGCGATGTCGCTATCCCCTTCTACGGATATAGACGTTATCCGGACCAAGCTTGATGAATCGAGAGAAGCCTCCGGACTTATGGAAGAGGACAGTTCTGTTTCGGCAAACGGAGTCGAGGATATTTGCGATTATGCCGTTGCCGCCTCGCGCGGTCAAGTACTCGACCCGAAAACCCTTAGAGTTATTTGCACCTCGCTGCAGGTAATGCGCCTGCTGCGAAACGCAATTACAGACCATCCCGATAGATTTCCCGCATTATCAAAATACAGTGATAATATAAGCGAATTTACCCCGATTGAAAAAGCCATCGACCGGGCAATTTCCATAGACGGAGAGATTCTGCCTAATGCTTCGGCAAAACTGTTATCCATCCGCCGCAATCAGCAGGCAAAAAAAGCCGCCCTGATGAATACTTTGCAGGGATTAATCTCTACCGGCACCCAGCAGCACTATATTCAGGAAGCGTTAATTACCGAACGCGAAGGACGTTATGTCATTCCGATAAAGAGCGAACACCGCAAAGAAATCAGCGGGATTGTCCACGATGTCTCGAACTCAGGGGCTACCCTGTTTATCGAGCCGTTGCAGACACTGGAAATGGGCAATGCCTTAAAAGAGGAGCAAATCGAGGAAAAGCGTGAAATCGCCCGCATTCTTACCGAAATCAGCGAACTTATCGGCGGTGTCAGCGAAGATATAATCGACAGCATCGAAGCCGCTGCCGCACTTGACCTGACTCTGGCAAAAGCGCGCTTTGCAAGGCGTTTCAAAGCAAACGAAGCCACTGTCTATAAACCGGATACTTCCGCGCCGCCCTTAATCAAACTGGATGACGCCCGCCACCCCCTGCTGGGAGATTCCGCCGTTCCGCTCAGTATCGAAATAGGCAATGACTTTTCGGTATTGATTATTACCGGACCCAACACCGGAGGAAAGACAGTCGCCTTAAAAACAATCGGGTTGTTATGTTTAATGACACAGGCAGGACTGCCGATTCCGGCAGCACCAACCAGCCGGCTGCCGGTTCTTGACGGCATTTTTGCCGACATCGGCGATGAGCAGAGCATAGCGCAGACGCTCTCGACTTTCAGTTGGCATATGAGTAATATCGCCCGCATCCTGAAAAAACTATCGGGTCATAACCTTGTTCTTTTAGATGAACTGGGAGCCAGCACCGACCCCAACGAGGGCTCTGCTTTGGGCAGGGCGATTCTGCTGCATATCCTTGCCTCGCACTCTCTGGCAGCCATAACAACCCACTATACCGACCTTAAAGTGTTTGCGCATGTAACGGAAGGATTGCAGAATGCCTCTTTTGATTTCGACCCCGAAACTATGACACCGACTTACAAGCTGACACTGGGAACTCCCGGAGGCTCCAACGCCATTGCAACCGCCGCTCATTTCGGCTTGCCGCAAGAGGTTATCAGCACCGCCCGAAGCTCACTTGAAGAAGGCTCCCGCCGGCTTGAGGAACTGCTGACCAACATCCAGCAGGAAAAGCAGAGATTGGAGACATTAAACCGCGAACTGGCGGACGAAAAGATAATATACACCCGTCAGAATAAAGAGCTATCGACCGAACTAACGAAATTTAAGGAAGAAAAGCAAAAATTGAAGCAGAACGCCCGCGATTCAATTATAGAAGAGGTAGCGCGGCTGGAAAAAGAATTAAAACTGGTCAGCTCCGAAATGCGCAGGGCAAAATCTCAGGAAGCTATTAAAAACGCCCGCCAGACCTCGCAATCAGTTCGCCGGCAAATCAGGGAAGGCATTCTGGCGGAAGAGGAAGAAACACTGCCGGAAGAAGACACTGTCATTGAAGTCGGCGACAATGTACTGATAAAGGAAGTGGGCGTTAAGGCAAAAGTTGTTTCTATAAATGACAAGACCGGACAGGTAAAAGTATCGACCGGTTCGATGAGTTTTAATACCGACAGAGAAGGCCTTATCAAGCTATCCGGGGATGAGATAAAGGACAAAGCATACGAGGTGCAGGTACAGGTTCCGTTAAGACAGATGGCGATGGAACTCGACCTGCGCGGCAAACGAGCCGACGAGGTAGAGGTGCTTTTAGATAATTACTTAAATGATGCCGCCGTTTCCAACCTGAAAAGAGTGCGCATCATCCACGGTTACGGCACCGGAACGGTACGCTCGATGGTGCGCGACCTGGCATCGCACCACCCGCTGGTGAAAAACTTCGAAGCCGTACCGGCGGGAGAGGGCGGGGACGGGGTTACGGTTATCAATTTGAGATAGAGTGGTATACCTAATACGTCATCCTGGGCATATTAATCACAGATGTGTGCTATTTTTGTTTAAAAAATAAGTACCAATCGAAATAACTTTCCAGCTTCGCTTTAGATAAGCCTCTATGCTGTCTATAATGCCCTTTTAGCCTAGAAAAGTAGACTTCCAAACTATTGGTGCTGGATGGAATTTGCTTATTCTCCAAATAGTTAAACATATCCTTTTTTACAGTATTCAGGCCGCAATAAGGGCAATATTAATTTTAACATAACATCAATCCTTGAATGAGTTTAATAATGGCTCAATCATAATACGTTTAAGCTGTGCTTGCTACTAATCTCCTTTAGCACACATTTATGAGTAATTAACCCGCAATGACATTCTATTGTGTGTCATTCTGAAGTCACAGGGGGTGCCTGAAGAATCTGGGGGGTGGGGAGAACCAGCAGACAGGCTGCCCCGGCAACAGGTCGTTAATCCGTAATAACCTCCCCACTCCAGATATTGAGTTTTCGCTTGGCGAAACGAAATCCCGACTTATCGGGGCTTCATTCGTCCTTCACGAATTCAGCATGACAACTAAAATCCCTCTTATTCTCCCTTTGCCAAAGGGAGAGAACCGCAAAGTGGTAATCCGACCACGACGAACTCACCATGACAATTATGTATCGTCTTTGCGAGCCTCCGATTTATCGGGGCGAAGCAATCCCTACGATACAACTTAATTACCCCGCCACGCATAAATATAGCAGAATGCCGTTCAACCCTTCGACAAGCTCAGGGCGAACGGATATATAAAAAGCCGTTCGTGGTTAAATGATAGCCATTCGCAAAAATGTTGAGTTCCGTAAAACGGAACGAAATCCCGATTTATCGGGAAACCATAACGGCGGCGATAAATTAAAAATGCTATCATCCGTTCGTTCAACCCTTCGACAAGCTCGGCGAACGGATTTGTAGGGGTTCCCTGCAATGACATTCTATTGTGCGTCATTCTGAGGCGAAGCCGAAGGATCTCATATAAATCGAGGACCCGCAAAGTGGTAATTCATTCCTCGTAAATACAGCATCACAATTTTGTAATATAATTTTTGACTCAGGTTGAATGGGTGTTATAAAATAGCCCGATGTCATTCAAAAGACTAATTCTATGCCTGATAGCTTCGTTTACCATACTTGTTATCCTTCCGGATGGCACTTTCGGCACTATCGAAAGCGCATCAAATGCCGTCAGTTGGCGGCAGGCAAGCATTCCGTCACAGGGAGCCGAAAACGGCTGGTTGCTTGCCAACGGTTCGGATATAACCTGCCTTGCCTCAGACAGTAGAGGTATTCTATATGCCGGGGTAACCGGATTGTCTTCAAATCTCTACAGGTCATCTGACGACGGCAAAAGCTGGCAGGCAGTCGGAAGCGGCACAGATACCATTATAGATATGGTTGTTACAGCCGACGATACCCTTTACAGCGCAACGACCTATCAGATTTATAAATGCATTAATGACACTAATATGGTTGTTGCCTCTTTATCGAGTCGCCTTACGGACCCGGATACCGTTATCAGCTCGATCGACGTTTCACCTTATAACGGCGGTTATGCCATACTTGTCGGTACTAAAAACCAAAATAACGGACAATTCGGCGGAGTATATGTAATTTATGGCGATGTGCTTATGCAGTGGCAGGATTTGGGGCTGGCGGGCTGTG
>JAAYAZ010000154.1 GCA_012719115.1 Dehalococcoidales bacterium | reverse complement strand
TTGGTCATACGGGTTGTTATAGAACAGCATTCCGTTTTCCCATCCGCTATCATCATCGACATAAACGCTATTGCTCTCTAAGTCCTTAAGGCTCTGCTGTTTTTCCTGTACTTTTTGATAAGAAGCAAAGATTATTACAATACCCAAAAGGCTTAGCACTAATAACATTATTACCATAAGCACGATAGGCATGCCGAACTGCCACATAATAAAGCTGATAACAGTAATAATGACAGATTCCAGCAAAGCGAAGGACAACCAGCCGCGGCTGAGCGTGCTCTTTCGGGCAGAATTATAAGCCATGTTCACTGAGGTATCCTGAGAGATTGAAACAGTCCTTTCGTCGCAAACCATTCTATATAACAAGATAGAAACAAGTGTACTCACTACAGCCATAATTCCCAGGCTTATAAGAACAACATCGGCATTGTTATCAAAATACGCAAAAAGAAAAGGCGACAGACTTAACAGGACAGGTAAAATAAACCACTTTGCCGATATCGGCAGAGTATCTTTTAAACGTGAGACCTTCGTATCAATGGTTACTATCCTGGCATTACTGCGAAACCATCGATTATCCTTTTTTAAAGACAACAGTTTCCGATGGTATTTGGAGTAAATACGGCTGAAAGCATACATTAACAGCCCTATCCAGGTAAACAGATATATAATTGTAATTGACATGTAGGATAACAGAAAAAAGAACGGGATGCCGGCAACTGCACCCGCCAGTACCATTTTCATTAAGGTATTCCGATATTTTTTTACGATGTGCTCTACTTCTCCGTTGTTTAGCACCTCGTGCGGCAAAGATACCCCGATGCGAATATTCGTCTGAGTATTGCCCAGAGAACTGGCGTACAAAGAAACCAGAAAAATAGCCATCACTATCCCGAAAGTCCAGCCTAGCATGCCCGATGCTCCTTTAATTTTTGAGTATTTATATCGTTAAACGTTTTTTCGCATATTTTTAAGAAGGTTTCTTTATCCATCCCTTTGGCTTTTGATTCCGCTGCCAAAAGAGATAACCCATATTCCAGTTTTTCAGTAGGCTTACGATTACTATCCAAATCCTCCCGGACTTTCGCTCCATGCCGCCTGTCAATTTCGATATAACCTTCATTTTTCAGAATGTTATATGCCTTGGATACCGTCATCATATTGATACCGATATCTACGGCAAGCTGACGTACACTTGGTAAACCTTCGCCCGTTTTTAACTCCCCGCTGCCGATACCCATAACAATCTGGTTGCGCAACTGCATGTAGATAGGCGTATCACTTGACATGTTTAGTTGTAAAATCATCTTACCATCCTGATAACTTTGTATTACTTATTATAATACATATAATACACAGTGTCAATAAATAATGGGGGATATGTCTATTATTATTGTGCACAGACAGCTTATCAAGAAAAGCATACACGGTTATATGATGACTTATGAGAGATAAAAACCGGCAAAGCAGGCATACAAACAGCGTTATTTTAACGATGGATTCAAATATGCTATTATATACAGCGCTTTACGGACTTTTTTTAAGGGGTAAGAAAATTGACTATAACTGCCGAACCGCAAATTAAAATAAAACTTAATGTCCCCAATATCATAACTACATCACGTATCATTATGACAGGTATTATTGTCGCGCTTTTAGCTCTCGGCAGTGAGACCCAAATACTGGCAGCCGGTATTATTCTGATAATTGCTGCCTTAACCGACTTTTTGGACGGGAATTTAGCCCGCCGTATGAAACAGGAAAGCCGCTTCGGTTCACTCTACGATATGATAGCTGACCAGATTCTGTTTATGCCCACGCTGGTATTGGCAATTGTCGCCGGATGTTTTGCTCGCACTGACGGTTTGGTCTTTTGGAATCCGTATCTATACGCAGTGCCGGCGCTTCTTGGCGGTGTTGTAGCTATGACAGGAATAGTCATCTACCTAATAAAACGGCGCAAGAAAGATTTTGAGTTCCCTACCCCCACCAAAATCGCCAAACTGAATTACTGGTTCTGGCTGGTACCCCTTATCCTAGCTATTCTAAACATCGGCCCGGATATTTTACTGGCAATTCTGATGTATATGGCATTGGTTTCTACCATACTTACCTTCTATTCATATCTAAAGAAGGGCAGTTACGTCTTTACAGATTAGACTTGACGAGTTAATCCGCCTGCAGCAATTCAGACAAGATAGCTTTTTATAAAAAGTGCGATTCGTGATGCCCCTTTTTTCCTTGCCCTATATTCTTTTAATGGTATAATAGTCGCAGCGGATTTTGCCGTTAAAAAAGGAGCCGAAATGCCTTCAATCGATACTTCAATCTACAAACACCCCGAAGAGTTGCTGCAAAAACTGATTCGTTTCGATACCACCAATCCGCCCGGTAACGAAGCGCCACTGATGCGGTATATCGACAGCCTGCTAACGGCAGCCGGATTCGAAACTACTTTTTTAGCAAAAGACCCCACCCGCCCCAACCTTTTAACGCGACTTAAGGGAAAAGGGGAAGCCCCCCCGCTACTGCTTTACGGGCATGCCGATGTT
>JAAYAZ010000267.1 GCA_012719115.1 Dehalococcoidales bacterium | reverse complement strand
GTTCAAGTCCTCTCCCCGCAACCACAAAAAGCCTTGGAATCATTGAGATTTCAAGGCTTTTGCCCGTTTTTCTGAACTATTTCGGGGTAAATAGCATGCTGGGTAATTGGGCTGTTTCTTATTTGATGTTTATTTGATGTTTACGCAGATGTGAGAAAACCGCTGAATACCGCAGATTACGGGCGTTTATTTGATGTTTACATGATGTTTGTGTGTTGTACAGGTGGGTGTGGTTGCGTACTTAACGTTGCTCTTCGACATAGATACTCGCACGGTTTTGGATAAGTCTTGCGGTTTCCTCGGCGCTTTTATCTCCGGCAAAAAATGCCATACACTCCTCCTGGATTATACTTGTCAGAAAAGAATCTTCATATAATATGCGTATTCCGGCGTATCCGGACGGCTATTCCGGAAATATCCGGACAGCGTTCCGGCGTATCCGGACACTTGGTCAGGCAATAATAATTGTATGTTAATACCAGGAATAATTCAATGCTTTTAATTGCTTTTTATGCTACTGAGAACCTGCTCAGCCATAATTTCGCGCATGGAGATTTTTGAATCCAAGGGAAGGATATATGAATTGTGGATAACCCTATCCATGATGGCGTCCGCTATAGTGGGGTCGGGAAAAAGTTCATACCATTTGTTGCAGTTGATTTGTCCGGCCAAAACTGTAGATGCCCTGTTATACCGACCTTCAGTTATTTCAAGGATATCTCGACTTTCTTCAAGACTGTAAGATTTTAAGCCGATATCATCAAGTATCAATAGCTTGACTTTTCTTATCGAGTCCATGTATCTGGCGTATCGGTTTTCAGCTTTAGAATCCTGTATTTCAAGAAGCAACTCAGGCATTCTGTAATATTTAACGCTATGCCCGGTTCGACAAGCCCGATTGCCCAGAGCGCAGGCAATATACGTTTTTCCGGTACCGGTCTTACCGGAAAGAATGACGTTTAAGTGCTTCTCAATGTAGGTACATGAAGATAGTGTTTGAATCGTTTTTTTGTCAATCGTCCTGTCAGAGGAATACTCAATATCTTCAATGCAGGCATTTATCGCCAGTGATGCTCTTGAGATAAGCCGCTTAATTTTCGAGTTTTTTCTTGAAAGCCATTCCTTTTCAACCATGATCCCAAGGCGTTCTTCGAAAGATAGCTCAAAAAGAGCTCTATCCGGCTCGGCCATCATCTGAGCCATCACCCTGAGTTTCATGTCCCTGAGCTTTTCCACAGTAGGGCTGTTAAGCACGAATACCACCCCCTGTAAAAGCATTTTGACCTCTTACATTTTCATGGGTAATTATTCTTTCTGAGGTGTATCCGGCTGTTTTTCCTGCTTTTTGTCTGAGGATAATACTGAAGTATTTATACGAACAGGTCTTTTTATCAATTGCCTCCGAACTTGCAGATTCAAATATTTCATTAGAATAGTCATTTGCGAGTCTCATAATACCCATACATGCCCTATATGTCTGAACCGGATGCTCCCGACTTTCAAGGATTTGATTGATCAGTTCCTTCGTGTTTGGACCGATTTTTTCTGCCCAAGAAAGGAATCGTTTTGAGCTCCAGCCTGTAACCGCCTTATGCTCGTCCGGCATATGCTCGGGCAATGTCGTATAGCGCCTGTATGCGTTGTAATTTCTGGTAAACGCCCCTATTCTTTCACTGCCTATGTAAATCTCTATCGTTTTGGCAGTTGCCCGCACAGAGCAGGGTTTGCCTGAGTAGCTGTAATGTACACTGTAGAAAAACCCATCATATTCAACATGGTAATTAAATTGAACCTTCGCTTCTTTCCAATCAGCATACTCATATTTTCTTTCAGGCAGTGGCCTTAATGCCGGTTTATCAGTTTTTTCAAAAGCTTCGATCCGGTTACCGGGAATCTTTTGGAAAGGACGATTAACAAATTTGACCAACTCTTCTTTTATTGCTTGGTTGATTTCGTATATGCTAAAAAACTGCCTGTTTCTGAGTGCCGCAATAACTCTTCTACTTATATTGCCCACCATGTTTTCATCTGCTGCCTTATCCTTTGGCTTCCCGGCTCGTGCAGGTAATATTGTGGTTCCATAATGCGCTGCCATGTCAAAATAGCTTTTTGATATGATGGGATCTATACGATCACTTTTTATTACAGCGGTTTTCGTATTATCGGGGATGGTTACCCGCGGAACGCCGCCGTAGTATTCAAATGCTCTGACATGAGCATCTATCCAGCTTGCTCTTTTCATATCTTCATAAGCGTATACAAAAGGATACGAGCTTGCAGGAAGTACAGCTACAAATACATAGGCTTTTTTCGTTTCACCCGTGGAAGTTTCCACATATGACATGGTTTGTCCCGCCCAGTCAACCTCCATTTCTTCTCCGGCCTTATGTTCCTTATGCAGCGTCAGTTTGTTGGCTTTTTTAAAGCTCCTGTAGCGTTCACAGAACTGCGTGTACATGATACCTTCGGGATGCTTTTCTTTGTACTCCTCCCACAGCAGCATCAGAGTAACGCCTTTTTTCTTCATCTCACCGAATACATACTCCATATTCGGCTCCGGCGGAGTTACTTTGATTTCAGTTGGTGGGTATAGTGCCGACATGAGCTGCTTATCACCGAGCTCTATCGGCCATTGTAAGCCCGCCTTTTCTGCTCGCAGAAGTATTTCTCCTACTGTTGACTTACCGCATCCACAAGCCTGAGCTATCTCTCGCAGAGATAAATTTACTTCATGCTTTAATCTGATTATTTCTCTTGCCTTTAACACGTCCAGCCTCCTCATCGGTTGGCCTCCTCTAATCATTCTGATCAATATTTCTATTGTATCAAAACGATTTGAGGATACCAGTTTTTATCTGCCCGACAAGGTGTCCGGATGTGCCGTTATGCTGTCCGGATGTTTCCGAAACGCTGTCCGGATGTCGCCGAAATCACTGTCCGGATGTCGCCGAAATATGCACTACCGATGGAAAAGTAAATTCGGCGGTATGGATGTCAGCGAGGCCAAACGGCTCAGACAATTGGAAGAAGAAAACCGAAGACTCAAAGAGATGGT
>JAAYAZ010000153.1 GCA_012719115.1 Dehalococcoidales bacterium | reverse complement strand
GGAAATAGGAATTATAAAAGAGATATCCTTTAACAGTAATAGAATTACCGTTATCGCGGGTAAAGTGCTGACTAACATGCAATTAGGTGAGAGTATAGCTGTAAACGGGGCTTGCCTTACAGTTACAGAGTTTACGGAAAACACTTTCACTGTCGATGTTATGCCGGAGACTCTAAAAAGAACCACATTGAAACAACTCAGAAAGAATGATGAGGTTAACCTGGAACGTGCTTTGACTATTGACAGTTTATTGGGGGGGCATTTGGTTCAGGGGCATGTGGATGCTACAGGCGCGATTATTTCAATTAAAGATGAGGGGGGCGCTTCCGTCTTCAAAATACAGACATCCAAGGAAGTTATGGGTTATGTGGTGGAAAAAGGGTCAATTACCGTTGACGGTATCAGCCTGACAGTTATAGACAGAACAGATACCACTTTCGATGTATCCATTGTTAATTACACTATGGAAAACACTGTCATGTGCAATCGCAAAGTGGGTGATATGGTAAACCTGGAAGCCGATGTTTTAGCGAAATATATGGTTCAGTTTAAGAGTATGGGTGTCCCGGATAGTAATATTAACTTCGATTTCCTGCAGGAAAACGGCTTTTTATCAGCGGGATAGACTTATATTCACCGAGGTATAAATGGTTTTATCGAGCATTGAAGAAGCAATTAAAGATATAAAAGACGGCAAGTTCGTCATTATTGTCGATGACGAAGACCGTGAAAACGAGGGCGACCTGGCGATAGCTGCCGAAAAGGTATCTACCGAAGCGGTTAACTTTATGGTAAAGCATGCGCGCGGGTTGGTATGTTTACCTATTAAGGGCGAACGTCTGGATGAACTGGAAATACCGATGATGGTCTCACATAACACATCCAGATATGAAACAGCTTTTACGGTTTCAATCGAAGCCAAGCATGGAGTTACCACCGGGATATCTGCTAAGGACAGAGCCGAAACGATAAAAGCGGTTATAAACCCGGAAACCAAAGCCTCGGATATAGCCCGCCCGGGCCATATATTCCCCTTAAGAGCCAAAGAGGGCGGAGTACTTGTCAGGGCGGGACATACCGAAGCCATTGTGGATTTAGCGAAACTGGCGGGATTGTATCCGGCCGGTGTTATCTGTGAGGTAATGAGCGAAGACGGCTCGATGGCAAAGTTACCAGAATTGAAAGAATTGGCTGATAAATTTGGTATTAAAATCGTTAGTATCGCCGACCTGATTACATACCGGCGCAGACATGAGAAACTGGTAAGATGTGTTGCCGAAGCAAAACTTCCGACTAAATACGGTGAATTCAAGATACTGGCATATAAGAGCGATATGGATGCCGACCAGCATGTAGCGCTGGTGATGGGAGATATAGAATCTGATGAACCTGTGCTGGTAAGAGTTCATAGTGAATGCCTTACCGGTGACGTATTCGGCAGTCTGCGCTGTGATTGCGGTGAACAAATAGATATGGCACTTGAAATGATTGCAGAAGAGAAACGCGGCGTGCTGCTTTACATGAGGCAGGAGGGTCGTGGCATCGGTATTCATAACAAGATTAGTGCCTATTATTTGCAGGATAACGGAATGGATACGGTAGAAGCCAATCTATCGCTGGGATTTCCGGCAGATTTAAGAGACTACGGTATCGGCGCACAGATACTTAACGATTTGAAATTAAATAAGATAAAATTGCTCACCAATAACCCTAAAAAGGTAATCGGGCTTGAAGGTTACGGACTCGAGGTGGTTGAAACGCTACCGATAATCATCAAACCGAATCCTTATAATAAGTGTTACCTGGATACAAAAAAAGAAAAAATGGGCCATATACTGGATTAAAAACTGTCAGTAAAGTCAGTGGAGGATATAATGAACAAGAGTTTTGAAGGGATGCTGGTCGGCAAGGGTCTTAAGTTTGGAATTATTGTTTCACGTTTTAATGAGTTTATATCGAATAAACTGCTTGACGGATGTAAAGATGCACTTATAAGGCATGAAGTTGACGAGGATGATATCTATGTAGCATGGACGCCCGGTTCTTTTGAAATACCGCTGGTTGCCCTTAAAATGGCTAAATCGCAACAATACGATGCCATTATATGTTTGGGTGCGATTATACGCGGCGGCACCCCTCATTTCGATTATGTGGCATCGGAATATACCAAGGGCATTGCTAAAGTAGCGCTGGATACCCAGGTGCCGGTAATCAACGGTGTCATAACTGCCGATAATCTGGAACAGTCCATTGAAAGAGCGGGCACCAAGATGGGCAACAAAGGTTTTACCGCAGCATCAAGCGCCATCGAAATGGCTAATCTGCTGAAGAAATTAAGTTAGCCAAGAGAAGCCGGCTATACAACTTTATAGACTGCATCGCCCGGCCTGACGCGTTCGGTAACCTTTATTCCGATTGCATCTCCGGCTTTTGCGGATGTAACCGAGTTGTTGTCGACCTGCATAGAAGATATAACAAGCTCCAGGTCTGTTGTATGCCCCTTGATGCGTATCACATCACCTACGTTGAGTTCTGACGAAAGCTCAATTCCGGCAACCACCGGATGTGCGAAGAAATCGGAGACAGTGCCGACTTTAATTTCTGGCATTTCATACCTCCTTTGTCTTATATTATATCCGTCGGTTTTAGTATATGATACGTGTTCCTCCAAAGCAATAGATTATGGCAAATATTTTTGACATATTAACTACTGTCACGTATAGTTAGCCTGTTTTTATTATTGGGCGTAACAAATAATTGAGGTTGTAAATTGGCTAAAGATAACCAGGGCGGCTCCAAGCAACAAGCTGAAAGTATCGAAAAGTTAGAGCGTCGCCTCGATATGATAGACCGGCGACTTGATGATATTGACAGTATGGTGTCGGCGGCTATTGAAAGGGTTATGAGCCAGCCTGCGGTGTTATTGGTAAATTGCCCCAATTGCGGTAAAAATATAGAGATATCCCTTGTCGGTGTTAAGAAACCGGGGGTCTAGACTTAATACTGGAGGAAGTCTATGCAGTTATTATCAGCAATCGATAGAACCAGATATAATATTTTCGAATGGCGCTATAATTTAAGTATTCCGTGGAGATAGTTATGGCTGTTGCCATGGCCGGATTGACCGGTGTTTTAGCGCAGGTGAGAATTCCGTTGGAATGGAGCCCTATTCCCATTACCGGACAGACGCTGGCTGTTTTATTAGCCGGAGTTTTGCTTGGCAGGCGCTGGGGTGGAGCCAGTATGGCAATTTATGCCGTACTTGGTATAGCAGGAGTCCCCTGGTTTAATGGCTTGACAAGTGGTCTTGGAGCTACCGGCGGTTATTTAATAGGTTATATATTAGCAGCCCTGTTCATAGGTTATTTCACCGATAAATACGTAAAATCAAGATATTTTATCAGTATGCTTGGGTTAATGCTGTTTTCAAGCATTGTTATTGTATATGTTCCCGGTGTAATATGGCTGGCATTCTGGATGAAATATGCTGTAGGGACTGCAGTAAGCTTCTCGGCATTGATGGCTATGGGTGTTTATCCTTTCATCGTAGGAGCAGTATTAAAGAGCATAACAGCAGCTTCAATTGTAAAGGTTATTACACCTAAAAAGGATTATACCGGTAACAGTCTATAGAAAAAGCCTGGTTGACTTATAACAGGCATAATTAGTAAAATTACCTATCCCCATTTAGGGCGGTTAGCTCAGTTGGTTAGAGCGCTGCGTTGACATCGCAGAGGTCATTGGTTCAAATCCATTACCGCCCACCATCCTTTCATCAAGTAACACTCCCGTCATCAATAAACCCCTCTTCCATTTGCATCGTGCACCTCGGCAACCTTTTGTAATCATATATCCAATTAATAAATCATTTAATTATG
>JAAYAZ010000152.1 GCA_012719115.1 Dehalococcoidales bacterium | reverse complement strand
TCTTTAAGCCCGGCAAGGACGGTAATCTTGCTTCTGTATCCCCACCCCTCACCATACATAGCATAACCCAGTTTATGCCTACGGGAATCGTAAAGAGTATATATTTCCGTATCGACTCTGTATGTATAAAAGGTAGCGTCGGTAAAAAGTTGCTGCAATAGCGCAATTGTTTCAGGGTCCTGTCGTGATTCCAATACCGCCCTGTTTATCCTTTCCGCTGCTGACAATAAAGCAGTGGAAACAATAATTACCACTACCAGTAGCACTATCGGGTAGTATTTCCTAAAATAGTTAACAGTCATTTTTTCTTCTTAAGCCCATAAGGTATTGGTTGAGTGTATCTTTCTATAAGCGGTGTTGCGGCATTCATAAGTAAAATGGCAAAGCATACCCCCTCAGGATAACCGCCGTATAATCTGATAATAACTGTTAAAATGCCGGCTCCGATACCGAAAACAATCTTTCCTGTGCGTGTCATCGGGGCGGTAACATAGTCGGTAGCCATAAAGAAGGCGCCTATCATCAGTCCCCCGCTGAGTATCTGATAAACAGCATCCTGCCCCAGAGCGAGGCTTAAAAGAGCCGTTGCTCCGATAAAGGCAACAGGTGTTCTCCAGTCTATTATCCTGAGAATTATCAGTAAAATGCCGCCTGCCAGAAGCAGCAGGGCGGATGTTTCACCCAGCGAACCGCTGATATTTCCGATTAAAAGCTCGCGATATATTTCCAGGTTGGAGCCGATTTTTTCAAAGGCGTCGCTTAGGGGGCTGGCGGAGGTAACTGCATCCGGGGCAAAGCCGGATGGGGCAATCCATACCGACATTTGTGCCGGGAAACTGAGCTGCAAGAAAGCTCGTCCGGCCAAAGCGGGATTAAAGATATTATGCCCAAGCCCTCCGAAAGCTTCTTTAGCTATGGCAATGGCAAAAACGCTTCCGATGGCTGCCATCCACAACGGAATGGTCGGAGGTAAGGTTAACGCCAACAGCAATCCGGTAATTACTGCGCTGCCATCCATAACGAACGGTTTCTTTCTGAGCAGTTTTATAAGGTATTCAGTGGCTACGGCAGCGATGACACTGGTCAGGATTACAAATATGGCGTTAAAGCCGAAGAAATAAATAGCTGTGGCAGTAGGTAACATCAGGGCAAGGATAACCAGGTACATGGTGCGTTTTACCGACCACTTGCTGCTTATATGAGGGGCGAAGGAAGTAATCAGTTTCCCCTCAGTCTTATTGGAGTTATCACTTTCTATCTTTGCCATCGCTTATTCCATCATTGCAAGCTTCTGTTTGGCTGTCCTGATATATTGTGTTATCGGAATATTAGCCGGGCAGACATAGGTGCAGACACCGCATTCGATGCAGGCATCTATATAAGCCTCTCCGCAATCATCATATCTGCCGGCTTTAGAGTACTTTGCCAGCAGGGAAGGGTTAAGCCTCATCGAACAGGCATCGATGCACCTGCCGCAATGGATGCAATCCAATTCATTCTTTACTTGCTTGTTGTTAAGCAGCAGACACCTGGTCCCTTTGGTAAGCGGCGTTTCAGTATCGGTTACGGCGCTGCCCATCATAGGACCTCCCATTACAATCTGATTGGCTTCGTTTGTTATTCCGCCGCAGTAGTCAATAATGTTTTTAACCGGAGTTCCCACTCGTACAAGCAGGTTTTGAGGGTTGTTAACGCCTCCGCTGACGGTTATTACCTGTTCAACGAAGGGTCTGCCCTCGATAACGGCATCGTGTATAGCTCTGGCTGTGCTGACATTGTGAACAACCACGCCGATATCGCGGCATCTGCCTTCCAAGGGCACTTCTTTACTCAAGAGAACTTTAACCAGCAGTTCACGGGCGCCGATGGGGTATTTCATTTTTATCGGAACCACTCTAACTTTGCCGTTAAGGTTTGATTTTTCGACTATTGTCATTAAATGCGCTATGGCATCCGGTTTATTATCTTCGATAGCAATAAAAATATTATCGGGTGAGATCAGTTTTGTTATTATTTCCAATCCGGAAATCACTTTTTCGCCGTATTCAAGCATTACACGGTGGTCTGCGGTTACATAAGGCTCGCATTCGCATCCGTTAAGTATTACTGTCTCTAGCCTGCCGGTTTTGGGAAGCGTCAGTTTAAGGTGTGCCGGATATATGGCTCCCCCCATGCCTACTATTCCGGCCTCTCTTATTTTGGAGATTATTTGTTCATTGGATAGAGATTTAAGGTCGCCGATAGTCTGCATATATATCCATTCATCTTTTCCGTCGGACTCGATTGCAATAGCCTGCTGTTCTTTGCTTCGTGCAACGTCTGTGAAGGAAATAATATCGGCTACTTTTCCGGATACGCTGGAATGTACCGGAACGCTC
>JAAYAZ010000151.1 GCA_012719115.1 Dehalococcoidales bacterium | reverse complement strand
TAGTGGTGGAAATACCGGGTGTCAGCCTGACCGATGACCAGAAAACCAGCCTCGGCAGCACAGCACTGCTTGAATTCCGTGAACTGGCTACCGTAGACGGAGAGGAAACATGGATTCCGGCAACCGGCACCATCGATGGCGAAACGCTTGCCCTTACCAGCGCCTACTTCAAAGATAATACCTCGGTTCAAAAAGACCAGTTCGGAAATATTTTTCTGGTATTCGAATGGGATGAAACCGGAAGCGAACTCTCAAAACAAGTTACTACGCGCCTGATGGAACAACACCTGGCAATCTTTGAAAACGGCCAGCCGCTTTTAACCGAAGACGGAAATATGATTGCGCCCAGAATAAAGGCTGTCATAACCGATAAAGGACAAATAGAAGGTTTGGGATTGGAAGTAGCTATGACGCTTTCCAAGCAGCTCAATGCCGGGCGTCTGCCTGTATCGCTGGAAGTAATCTACGAGGAAACTGTTACTCCCACACTGGGTTCCGATTTCGTTAAACTGAGCCTTATAGCAGGTATAGTCGGCTTGTTGCTCATCATGTTATTTATGTGCTTCTACTATCGCATACCCGGCATGGTCGCATCACTGTCCCTGGTATTTTACGCCGTCCTGGTGCTTGCCATATTCAAACTGATTCCGGTAACCCTTACACTGGCAGGTATCGGCGGTTTCGTTCTATCTATTGGTATGGCAATTGATGCCAATGTCCTGATATTCGAACGCATGAAAGAGGAACTGCAAATGGGCCGCACGCTCGGCGCCGCCGTCGAATCCGGTTTCAAGCGCGCCTGGTCTGCCATCAGGGATTCCAATATCACCACCCTGCTGGTGTGCGTTATCCTGTTCTGGGTAGGCAACAGCACGGTTGAAGGAGCACAGGTACAGGGATTTGCGTTGACACTGTTCGTCGGTGTCTGTGTCAGCATGTTTACGGCAATTACAGTTTCCCATTCATTGCTTAGAACATTCATCGGTACAGGGCTGGCTAAGAAAACCAATTTGTTCACTCCTTACGTAGAAAGGAAATTGAAGGTAAACAATGATTAATATAATTAAAAAACGGTTTTTGTTTTTTGCGATTTCAATATCGGCACTTTTAATAAGTATTATCTTCCTGCTGTCTGCGGGATTGAATATAGGTATGGATTTTTCGGGTGGCTCACGCCTTACGGTCAACTTCGAACAGCAGGTTACCATCGAAGAGGTAGAAGCGGAACTTTCCTCTATCGGTTATGGAACAGCGATTGTACAGAAGGCATCGAGCGATGACTTTATTATCCGCACCTCAAAGTTAAGCGCTGCAGAAAAAGAATCCATTAAAACCGATTTGGCAGCCGCTTTCGGTGAGTTCACCGAAAAAGGATTCGAGGATATTCCTCCCGAAACCGCCATCGGAACCGCCAGAGTTGCCGTCTTCGGCTTGATACTGGCAGCATTGGTGGTTATGGCTTATATTACATGGGCATTCCGCGCCATGCCGAAGCCTTTCCGTTACGGCGTCTGTGCCGTAATTGCCCTGTTGCATGACGCACTGATTGTTCTGGGAATATTCGCCATACTCGGGCTTACGCTGAATCTGGAAGTCAACCTGATGTTTATTACCGGCATTCTGGCGGTAATCGGTTATAGCGTAAACAATGTTGTCGTTATATTCGACCGGGTACGCGAAAACGTCAAGGCAAATCCGGGTGCCAGCTTTGAAATGATAGTCAATAACAGTGTTAATCAAACTTTTTCACGCTCCATAAATACCAGTCTGACAACAACCATAACCGTACTGGCACTTATTCTGTTTATAGGCTCCAGCATCGAGAGTTTTGCCTGGGCACTCCTAATCGGTATCATCGCCGGCACTTTCAACTCCCTGTTCGTCGCCACTTCGCTTTTAGTAGTCTGGGAGAAAAGAGAATGGCGCCGCTTTATTGACTGGCTGCCGATGTTTAAAGCCAAGAAAGCAGAATATTAATCCGTAAGCCCATCCTTTACACACTGTAAGAAGGATTTCCGGTTATGTTATCATCCAGGGAAAACGTCTCACGTTTAGCCATCGCTGTCATCGGCGCATTAATCATAATGAAGCTGATAGCGAGTTTTGTCACCGGAAGCATCGGCATTCGCGCCGATGCTATTCATAGCCTTATCGACCTTGCCGGAGCCGTAATCGGCTATATCGGCATCAAAATTTCATCCAAGCCACCGGATAAGCAGCACGCTTTCGGACACGGCAAAGCTGAAAACATCTCGGGTACTATTATTTCCCTCTTTATATTCGCCGCTGCCGGTATGATTGCTTATCAGGCGATAGACAGGATTATTTCGGGCGGCGAGGTGGAACTGGTAACTGTAGGCATCTATGTAACCGCCGCCGCCATTATCATCAACCTTATATTTGCCGCATACGCTCTTAAAGTGGCACGAAAAACGGATTCGGTCGCGCTTGAAGCCACAGCACGGGATATGCAGGCTGATGTTTACAGCTCGATAGCCGTACTGATCGGTTTGGTACTGGTTCTTGCTACCGGAATGGCTATACTTGATTCTATTGTCGCAATGCTGGTAGCAGTACTGATATTGCGAACAGCCATTATTACCTTCAAAAAATCATTTTCCGGAATAATGGATACCGCCCTGCCGAAAGAAGAAGTCGATATCATAAAATCGGTACTTGTAGGGCACAAGGCGCAAATCGTTGATTTTCATGCCCTGCGTACCCGTAAATCGGGCAATCAGCGCTTTGCAGACCTGCATCTGGTAATGCACCGCACCATCAGTGTCGAAGAAGCACACGATATGACCGATCATCTGGAAGAAGACCTCAAAAAGCAGCTCCCCAACTTAAGCATAACCATACACGTAGAGCCGTGCGACTCCGCTTGCAAGTGGTGTTTGGATAATATACAAAAGCAAGATTAGACGACCAATTGTATGCCGGATACTATAAACCACACCCCGAAGCCTGCCATAAGCGCCCCGGCTGCGATAAAGACCAGCGCCTGAACAGTCGCCCCCCACATATTGTGCGTTTTATAAACCGCTGCCGAAACAAATGAAAGCCAGATGAGGTCGCATAACCAGTGCACTATAATAAATACCGCCAGCCCCAAAGCCACTATTTCCCAATATGCCATAAACTTCATCAGAAGTAAAACACCGACAGTCGCCCACCACATCAAAAAGAAGGGATTGAGGCCGGTCATAACAGCCCCGGCTGTAAAAGCGCTGTATCGTATATCCTTACCGCCGGCCGCCATTTCTTTCGGTGTTCGAAACAGACCGATTGCCAACCAGATGAGCACAAACCCTCCCAGAAGGCTGAAAACAAACTGGACTACAGTGTTTTCAAAAAAGTGCGAAAGCCCGAAATACAACAGCAGTATTAAAGGCACTTCCACTACCGCATGCCCCAGTGCCATCAGCGTTCCCGCCCAGGGTGATTTAAAGCTCTTGGTTATGGTAATGGCAAACATCGGCCCCGGAGCCATAACCCCGGAAAGAGATGTCCCCACTACTGTCATCAACATAGCAAACATTTATTACGCCTATATAAGATAATTGTTAATTATATCATTTTCAGCTTTATATCTCCCGCCGGCAACCGATTTGTTATAATAATTATTAGATAAATAATTGATTTTAAGGGGAGGAACAAATGGAATTTTCGGAAGTTATTAAAAACAGATACAGCGTCCGGGCTTATAAACCCGTTCCGGTAGAAGACGAAAAAATAAATGAGATTTTGGAAGCGGCACGCCTGGCTCCCACCGCCTGCAATCTGCAACCCTTCAAGTTCATAGTGGTTCATACGAAAGGTAAAGAGGAGGAATTAACGCGCATCTACCGCGGTTCGTGGTTTTCGCAGGCGCCGCTAGTCATCTGCGCCTGCGCTACTCCAATCGCCAACACCGACGCCCTTCCGTCAAAAAATTGGGTACGGACAGATGGAAACATCTATTCTTTTCTTGATTTAGCAATCGCCGTCGACCACCTCGTTCTGGCAGCTACCGATTTGGGGCTGGGCACCTGCTGGGTAGGAGCGTTTGATGTAAAAGCAGCACGGGATGTATTGAAGCTGCCGGACGATATAGAACCGGTAATATTCATTCCGCTCGGCTATCCGGACGACAAACCGGGAGTAAAACTCCGCAAACCTATTGAGGAGCTGGTTAGATACGAGCACTATTGATGACTTGTTATCAAGTGCCATC
>JAAYAZ010000150.1 GCA_012719115.1 Dehalococcoidales bacterium | reverse complement strand
GATTTTATTATAACATACCTTTCGTGTATATTTGTACGCGAAAAGGGGGCCCATAGCTCAGTTGGTTAGTAGCACCTGACTCATAATCAGGGGGTCGCTGGTTCAAGCCCAGCTGGGCCCACTCCTTAAAAATAAAGCACTTACAGCGTTGCGTTGTAAGTGCTTTTTTTGTGCGGTGTCCGATTAGTGTCCGATTCTGAACATATTTAAGGACAATTATCCGTTAGTAAACTCCTTTTGTCGAATTATGAACAAGCTTCCCGTATTAGGTAATCAGCAAGATCCAATCCCTCTTCTTTTTCTTTATCAGAGGCCTTTGTTTCCAATAAATCAGAGACGGACACCTTAGAACATATCGGCTTTAATTTTTCAGCGATTTTGTGCCATTTATGGAACCCGTTGGCATCCGGAAACAGAATAACATTTCTTCCTTTTAAGCAATCACACCTGGATGCTTGCAGGTTGGAAAGGCCTCCGCTTGCCAGCCAAATCATATTCGGGAAGAACATACTTGCAATTACTGCAGTTTTTTCTGCTTCAACCATAGCAACATATTCATTATCTACTACAAGCAAATGTTCGCCAAAAAAGCATTGTTTTAAATTAAATCCCGGTTCCTCGACAAAGTTATGCATCCAAGATATTTGATTTTTTGGATGTTTAATTCTTCGCCCCGTATCAGGGTCGTACAGCATGATTTTTCCAGTCCTAATATTACCTGGTCGGTCAATTTGCCAATAAACGGTAGCACCAGGGATATGGTCAGAAGATCCAATATAATACATCTCTCGAGCTTGTTGAATAGCCTTATTTGAGAATATCTTCCGCAAAAATTTGATAAAATTGTTGTCGCCATGGAGGCTTGGTCGAAAAAGGGAGGGGGGGATATAAGAAACTGCAGGTACTCGTGTAATTCCCGTATTAGTATTTTTCCTATTGGCCCAGGTAGATGAATGACAATCCAAGTTCAAACCATTATCAGAAAAGTAATCACGCGGACGGTAATGATACCCGCATTTCTCCTCACGATCGCAGCGGCCAACAGAAGGATGAAGCTCTTTGCTGGTGTCAGATTCGATGTATCTTACAAAAGTCTTTTGTCCGCACACGGGGCAAAGCCATTTACCCCTTTTTGCCAAACTGTATTTATATTCTGCCATAGCTATTCAAAAAAGGTTTTCTGTTCATTCTGATTTTCCGTAGTCTCTGTTACACTGTTACACCCATTACAGGATGTAACAGGTGTAACATCGTTAGCACTTTGCGCCTTGTCTTTAAGGCGTCTATTTACTGTGGCAACGGACACTCCGAGTTCTCTGGCAATTTCTCGTTGAGACATACCTGTTTGCGATAACTCTAGAATGCTATTTTTCAGCTCTTTATAATCATTGTTATCCAGATGCCTCAAGTGTGAAGATTCGGGTTCTTCGCTCCCGAAAACAAACTGTAAAAAGCTTTCTTTTTGCGTAATACGCGCTGATAACACCTTCTCGCCGGGATATCTAATTTCATCACTACGATTTTTTAATTGTTTAATATACCGGACGTCTTGGCCAATAACACTTCTGCCTATTGAGAATATGCTGTCCGCAAAATTGGCCTTCATCTTCGAGCCTTGGAGGTCATTTAAAGATATTGGCCTGGTGTTGTCTGTTTTACGGGTGTGCTCGAGAAGAAGTAAGGTTAATTCCTCTCTATGCTTTATGTCTGAAAGACGATCCATAAGAGGTTTCGCAATGTGAGCAGAATCGGTATCGCCGCTAACTAACCTTGTCATATTATCAATGACCACTATCTTGATATTCTCGTCGTGGATGATCTTCAATAAACACTCAATAAAGAAATCATCATAGGTTTTACCTTCCGGGATGGAGCCTAACGGATTAAAGGTTACCCTCAATAAGTTTTCATTGAATTGATATTCATCAGAATAATCATTGGAATAACGTTTTTGAAACTGCTTATCCGATAGCTCGAGGTCGATATAAGCCACTTTGTGGGATCTACTGATTTCGTCACAAATCTGCACCGCCAGGATACTTTTTCCAATTCCGGTATCGGCAAAAAGAATAGTCAATTCACCTTCATAGATTAAACCTTTAAAAAGATCAACCGGTATAGGCATATGTTTAGCATCTTCAAGACATTGATTCGCTGTTCTAACTACGAATAAGTCTTTCTGATCCGAGCTTCTAGCATGTTTGGCTATATCTGCCAGAATGTCTTCCTTCGTAATGCTGCTAACCATTGTTTCTTTTTGCTCATTCATAATTCAGCCCTCCCAACACTTTGCATTAACTGATTAAATGTTTCGGATGAAGTTGCGATAGCATT
>JAAYAZ010000149.1 GCA_012719115.1 Dehalococcoidales bacterium | reverse complement strand
GAGCCGATAAGCTCGCCCTCATCATCGAATATCGGGTCGATAACGACGTAATACCATTTTTCGCCAATTGCCATTTCACCGGATTGTCGGCGCTTGCTTTCTTTCATTTTTAAGTGAGGGCATCCTTCTTTATGTTTTCCCGGACCGATAAGGGCCATTAGCTTTTCGCCTTCGACGTCTTCATAGGGCTTGCCTACCAGTTCTCCCATAGCTTTATTACAGCGGATAACGGTGTCATCGAGAGTTAAAAGGCAAATAGCATTGTTTATAGCATTGAACGTTGTTTCCCAGCTATCCAGTGCCTCACGCAGCATTTTTTGGGATTGTATTAATTCCTTCTCGATTTGCTTGATTTGTGTAATATCGTTGAAAGTAGTATATACCTGATAGGGTTTATTTTCGTTCTCTTTGAACTGAGGCATTGCGTTGATGATAATCCAGCGATAATTTCCTTCTTGCGTATTGTAAACCCCCATTACGGTGTCTCTTACCTGTTTGCCTGTCTTTAAGGCAATCATAGCCGGATGAGTTTGCCCGAAGAAGGGTGTCCCGTTTTCGTGAATTGCGTGCCAGGATGGGTCAGACGAAGTTTTTCCCTGCATTTGTTCCAAAGTTAATCCTAGTATGCGCTCGGCAGCCGGATTAGCCGAGATAATTTCGCCTTTATTGTTTTGATATACTACACCCTGAAGCATAGTTTCAAATAAGATACGATGCTTCCTCTCGCTCTCTTTAAGCGCTTCCTCCGCCTTCTTGCGCTCGGTTATATCGCGGCTGACAGAGAAAATAAGCTTCTGCCCGGCGAATATTGCCGCATTACTGCTTATTTCCACATCAAAAACAGTTCCGTCCTTACGACGATGTTTCGTTTCAAAGTATAAACCTTGTTGCCGCCCTTCAATTTCGGAGGGGGCATCTTCTTCGTCCAAAGCTATAAACATTTCGATTAATTGTTCTCTTGGCTGTACGGCATCCCAATCCCATACATAAAGCTTTTTTACTTCTTCTTTTGAATAACCAAGCATTTCGGCAAAACGCTGATTGGCTTCATACACCGCACCTCTCTGGTCCATAATGACAATACCATCCCTCGATTTTTCAATCAGCATACGGCGTCGCGTGGCTTCATCTATAAGCTCCTGCTCGATTTTCTTTCGCTCGGTTATATCACGACAAACACAGAATATCAGCTTTTGCCCAGCAAATACGGCTGCATTATTGCTCATCTCCACATCATAAACGCTGCCGTCTTTACGACGGTGTTTTGTCTCGACGTGAGCACCCTTTTCATCGATACTGTTTATCATATCGTATAATTCTTCCCTTGATGCAACAGCTTCCCAATCCCATACATGCAAATTTTTAAGCTCTTCCTCCGAATAGCCTACCATCTCGGCAAAACGCTGATTGGCTTCATACACCGCACCGTTCCTGTCGAGAATTACAATTCCGTCCCTCGATTTTTCGATGAGTATGCGTCGGCGCGTGGCTTCATCCGCCAGTTTCTGTTCTATTTTCTTTCGCTCAGTGATATCGGTTACTATCGATAATACGGAGTCGTTATTATTGTTTCGGCCCTTTACTACCTGTGCCGAAACCTCAAGCCAGATTTTTTTACCGTTAACTTCAACCAGGTTTTCGGAACGCCCGTACCCCGTATTCATCAGACTATCAATACTGTTACTAAAATCTGCCTGTGAAACATCAATAATATGAACGATTTCCCATAATTTTTTGCCAATAGCTTCGGAGGCTTCAATACCGCAAATCTTTTCGATTCCTTCATTCCAACCGGTAATGACATTGTCCATCGTGGTAACAACTATACCTTCCTTGATTGATTTGAAAGCCATATCGGAGAAACGCAGGTTTTCTTCCGCCCTGATGCGGTCGGTTACATCCTCACCTATTGCAAGCAAAGTGGTAATTTTATCGTCTCTATCCTTTATAACAGTAGAATACCATTCAACCAAACGCTCCTGTCCGTTTTTCAACAATATCGGATTTACAAAAGCGTTGATTTCAATACCTGTAAATGCTACCGCCATCGTTTCTCTGACACGTTCCTGCTCCCTTTGGGGAATAAAATCTGTCAGCCAGTCTTTGCCCTTAACCTCATCTATCGAATAACCTGACAACTTTTCCATGTAATTATTAAAATCGATAACCTGTCCCTCAGTATTAAAAGTTACAATAATCGCCGGAGCAGTATCTAAAATACTTTTCACATAATCTTTCTCGCTCTTAACCGCTTGCTCTGCTTTAATACGCTCGCTAATATCGGAATCTATTATTAGCGAAGCTTTCTCCCCCATCCAGTCAATTTTTACCACACTGCGCCTCAACCAGCGCAGGGTTCCGTCTTTATGTATAATCCTGACATCATAACTGCTGGGCACAGGTTCGCCCCGCATCCTCATAGCGGCATATTCGGCGACTCTCGCACGGTCTTCCTCGTAAATTACATCAAAGGGGTTAATGGACTCGAGTTCTTCAATCGTATAACCGGATATTTGTTCGTTCTGACTGTTTGCAAATAGAATTTTTTCACCGCGCATAATTGCCACTCCGACCGGTGTGTTCTCCACCAACGAGCGATATTTCTGCTCACTCTCTTTCAGTGCGTCTTCGGCTCTTTTACGCTCGGCAAGATTCCACATTTCATGCAGCAGTGAGGTGAGGCTAGAAACATCCGAGTCATCGTATTCCGAAGCCTTATTTGCCACAGCGCCCACGGCAACTATCCTGTTATCACTAAAAATGGGTACACTCATGAAGCGTTTGATGGGGATATGCCCCTTCGGATATCCCTTTTTATTCGCTATATCAGCTCCGTAGTCATTAATCACAATCGGGCTTCGCTGCCTTATCGCCTCGCCCCACAGTCCGGACTGAGCTATCGGAAATTGAATCGGTATTTTGTCAACGGCACATTGTTTCATTGTAACTTCTGTCCATGCGCGAATGGTCATCACCGATTCATCTTCATTCAACATACCGATGAAGGCAATTTGGCTTTGTAAAGACTTTTGAACGGACTCAAGAGTATAATAAATATAATCCGAGACTGATTTGTTAGCCTCATCCCTCATTTTATGAAGTTTTAGTAATTCCTGCAGATGTCTCTCATGCAACCTTACCCTGTTATCCGCCCGCTTTCTCCTTAAAACTTCGACAACTGCCACGGACAGCTTCTCGACGGCTTCCCGCTCGAGCGATGTATAGCCGCCCGGCTTGTTAGCCAGTGCAATTATCCCTAATGTCTTCCTGCCATCTTTTAACGGCACCCCCAAAAAAGAGGTTAAAGAAGGATGCCCTTCCGGTACTCCTACGCTGTCCGGATGGTTAGACGGCTCGTTCGTTATCAATGCCTTGCGGCTTTTTAATACCCTGCCCCAGATTCCCCTCACCTCCATATCCCTGATGCATTTGGCCGCCGTTGTTCCGGGTATCCGGCAAGCCTGCCAGCCCGGGTCGCTCTGTGCCAGCGTATCAAGTAGCCCGGCTTTATTTATCTCGCCTATCCAGCCGAACTGACTGCCGGTAAGCTGCTCGGCAACATTAAGGCTAATACGCGCAACTTCTTCATCTGTTTCACACTCTAAAGTATCCTCGAATACGCGGTTTATGGCTTCCAGAACAGCTTTTTGCCTTAATGCCTGCTGCTCTTCTTTTTTGCGCCCGGTAACATCGCGGACTATCATTGTGGTGATGGAATTACCTTTACTGTCATAGTGAACTTTCGAGCTGACTTCACCTTCGAATTTGCTATTGTCCGCCCTTACAAAAGTAAGTTCCCCGCTGAACTCTCCGGCTAGGCGCCGCTTTTCGAGCGCTTCAGGCAATCGGGGGTCGGAGCTATCTATAACTGCTTTTCTGCCCAGTTGGCATATCTCCTGCTCGCTTCTCCCGAACATACGGCAGGCGGCAGGATTGGCTGCCAGAATACGGCCATCTGTAATTGTTAGCAGTATTGCATCATAGCTGTTCTCAAAAAGGCTCCTGTAACGCTCTTCGTTTTCCGCAAGTTTTCTTTCTGCCTCTTTTTGTACGCTGATATCACGGATAATGCCCATAACCGCCGGCTGCCCTTTAAAATCGATTAAGCCGGCATTCATCTCGACAGGTAAACAGCTCCCGTCTTTCCTGTTTATCTCGACTTCATACCTGTGCGGAACATCTTCGCCTTTAATCCTCCTGGAATATCTCTCAAACACAAAGTCTCTGTACTCGGAAGAAATAAAATCAAATATTTTCTTTCCGATTGATTCTTCAATGGTAAAGCCGGTCATCTCGGTCAATTGACGATTGGCAAATTTGATTTCCCCATCCTGAATGATGATTATGCCGTCATTACATTTTTCTACCAGAGTGTGGTATATATTCTTTGCTTCCATTTTTTTATTCAGCCCTTAATTTTAGCAGCTCACTTGCAATTATTTATAAAAAAATGTTGCGATTACAGATATTTAGGTAACGACAACATTTAATACAACTATAAACCACACCATAACGGGGGACAAATTCGACGGTTATATTGGAATACAGATAAAACGGCAAATAGACAGCAGAAAGGGTGCGCAGAACAAGATACTTCGACAGGAGGATTAGGCAAAAAACTGTAACCGGCATACATTGTCAGCCTCCCGAAAAAATAGCAACGCACACAAGCATTCATAGTCAAAATTACAATATTTTGTGCCTGATGTCAACACTTTTTAAATTTTTTCGGTCTTTTTTTAATGCACTACGTAAGAATGGGTGTTCAAGTTG
>JAAYAZ010000148.1 GCA_012719115.1 Dehalococcoidales bacterium | reverse complement strand
TGGTAAGAATCAGCAAGCAGATTGGCGGAAGTACTATGTCCATATCAACAAAAAGTGTGTCCTAACCAACGAACAACACTACATAATAATAGACGAAAACGCCGGTAAAGACGATGCTGTCGATGCGGTCGAGAAAGCCGCCGTGGCCGGGCAAGGAATTACCGGAGTCTTTGACACCCATATTGCGCTTAAATAGCGATTCGAACAGGTCACCCACCTGTCCGAATATGCTGATTAAAATACCCAGAACAACGGCAATGCCGTAATTTACGGGCAAGCCGAACAGCCATACCGCCAGTACACTTATGCCGGCGGCACCCACTAGCCCGCCTATTGCCCCTTCAACGGTTTTCTTGGGGCTGATATCGGGGGCTAATTTATGCCTGCCCCATGTCTTTCCTATAAAATATGCAAAGGTATCCGTGGCAAAAGTAACCAGCAGTGCGTAGAAAACCCATTCGCGACCCATGTCCAGCTCTCTGAGCGATATGTAATGGCTTAACAGCCAGCCGATATAGAATATACCTGCCAGAGTCCATACCCAGCTTAAAAACGAATACTCTTTGTTACGGCGCAGTATTACTCCGACCGGCGGGATGATAATGGCGACTGTAAAAAGCAAGGGTATCAGGTATGCAAAATCGATATGAGGGGAGAATATAAAAACAATTGTCATTGCGATGCCGAAGAGGGTGAAGGGAACAGCTCCGGAACCGGAAACGGCAATTGTTTTATAGAACTCAAGCGCAGCCAGCCCGCCCCATACGGCTACAGCGATTGTCAGCCATGGCAACGGGGTATCGAACCAGACGGCTGCCACCAGTATAGGTAACAGTAGAAAGGCAGTTAAAATCCTGTTTTTAAGCATCTATACGCCACCGAAACGCCTTTCTCTCTGGCTGAAAGATAGCAAGGCTTTCTCAATTTCTTTTTCATTGAAATCAGGCCATAAAACATCGGTAAAATAGAACTCACTGTAGGCTGATTGCCATAGCAGAAAATTCGAGATGCGCAGGTCTCCTCCGGTACGGATAACCAGGTCAACTTCAGGCAGGCTGTTTGTATAAAGATAACTGCCGAAAAGTTTTTCATCGATATTTTCTAGGGGAATCTTTTCTGAAATGATTTTCTTTGCGGCATCTACGATTTCGGCGCGTCCGCCGTAGTCAAAGGCAAGGTTTAAGGTCATATTGGTGTTATTTTTTGTTAGTTCAATTGCGTTGGCTATCGCTTGTCGGGTTTGGTGGGGTAAGTTATCGAGATGCCCGATGTGGCACACCTTTACTCCGTTTTTATGCAGTGCCGGCACTTCCTTTTCAATAGATTCCCCCAAAATAGTCAGAATCCCGCGAATTTCTTCTTCCGGGCGATTCCAGTTCTCGGTGGAAAAAGAATACAGGGTAACATATTTAATTCCGTATTCCCCCAGGGTTTTCAAAAGTGAAAGTATGTTTTGAGTGCCGGCTTTATGCCCGGCTTTTCTGGGGAGGTTGCGTTTTTTTGCCCATCTGCCGTTTCCGTCCATTATGAAAGCTATATGGTTGGGTAGCGGCGAAATCCTTTTTATCATCGGTACAAAAATACCTCTACAAAACAGCTATAAGAATCAATAGTCTTATGCTCACAATACAGAGGTATTATACACTAAACAGAGGCTGTTTCGAAACAGATGGGCTTTTAGACTTCCATCAGTTCCTTTTCTTTATCGTCTTTGGCTTTATCGGCTAGCTCTACAAAGCTGTCGGTAACCTTTTGTACTTTATCCAATGCACGTTTCAGCTCATCCTGAGATATTTCCTTCTCTTTTTCCAGCTTCTTCAATTCGTCTGAGGCATCGCGGCGGATATTGCGAATGATTACCTTGCTTTCTTCTACTCTGGCTTTTACTATCTTAATCAATTCCAGCCGTCTTTCATTAGACAGCGGAGGAACGGTCAACCTGATGGTAGTACCGTCGTTATTGGGGGTAAGCCCAAGATTGGATTTTAGAATAGCTTTTTCGATTGCTTTTAGACTGCCGGGGTCCCAGGGCTGAATAATCAGCAGATTGGCTCCCGAAGTGGAGATGCCGGCGATATGGTTAATCGGCATGGTAGTTTCGGCATATTCAACCTTGACATGCTCCACCATCGCAGGAGTGGCTCTGCCGGTGCGGATACCGCTAAGGTCTTTTTTGAGCACATCCAGCGTGGTCTGCATTTTTTGGTCCATTGTCAGTAATACTTTTTCTATCATATCACTACCCGTCATTTATTAAAGTACCGATGTGTTCACCCATTACCAGTCTTTCCAGACTGTTGGGCGCTTGAAGGTCGAAAACGATAATCGGCAAACCGTTTTCCAGACATAATGAGAGTGCGGTAGAATCCATTACCTGTAAGCGTTTGTTTAGCACATCCAGATAAGTTAAATGCTCGAATTTCTTTGCCGTCGCGTCCTTGCGCGGGTCGGCGCTGTAAACCCCGTCAACACTGTTCTTGCTCATCAGCAGAACTTCCGCTTCGATTTCTATTGCCCGCAGGGCAGCAGCGGTATCAGTGGTCATATAGGGGTTACCGGTGCCTCCGGCTAAAATTACTACACGGCCTTTTTCAAGATGCCGGATGGCGCGCCTCATCAAATAGGGTTCGGCAACCTGTTCGATAGTAATTGCTGAAAGGGTTCTGGTAACTATTCCCTGTTTTTCAAGGGCATCCTGAAGAGAGAGCGCGTTTATGACTGTTGCCAGCATGCCGGCATAATCGGCTGTAACGCGGTCGATACCCTGCTTTGCGGCTGTTGCACCGCGCCAGATGTTGCCGGCGCCTATCACAGTAGCGACTTCGACGCCCATATTGGCAATATTACTGATTTGTTTGGCGACTTTGGCAATAGTAGGGGCATCGATACCAAAGGCGGTTTTACCACTGAAAGCCTCACCGCTTAGTTTCAGCAAGACCCTTTTATACTTGGTGTCACTCATTTATTATCCTGCTTATTCGGATAAATCGAACCGCGCAATACGGCTAACCTTTATATTCTCTCCCATTTTGGCTACGTTTTCAACGATAATGTCTTTAATCGTTAGCGATGGGTCCCTGATGTATGCCTGGTTTAAAAGACAAACGCTGTTAACGTCCAGCACTTCTCTTTCTTCCTTCGGCAAATCGGCAGGTATATCTTCTTCCGATATATATACAGGATTCATAGCGGCAACCTGCATTGCTATGTTGTGTGCAAGTTCCTTGAATTCATCGGTACGGGCGACGAAATCGGTTTCACAGTTCACTTCAACCATTGCTCCGATACGACCGCCGCAATGAATATAAGCTTCAACAAGGCCCTGGTTGGCAGCCCGGTCGGCTTTTTTGGCGGCTTTGGCAAAACCCTGTTCCTTTAATACTTCCAGGGCTTTTTCTACATCGCCGTCGGTTTTCATTAAAGCGGCACGGCAATCCATAATACCGGCGCCGCATTGTTCTCTCAATTCTTTAATACAAGCAGCAGAGATTTCCAATGTTCATTCCCCCATTTTATTAGTCTAGAATCTTCTACTCTTCGGTTTGAACAGATTCTGTTTCATCCATTATAGCTTCAGCCGTTTCCTCGGAAACAGGCATGTCGCCGCCTTTACCCTCGATAACGGCACTGGCAATCTTACCGGTAATCAGCTTGATAGCCCTGATGGCATCATCGTTGGCAGGAATCGGATAATCGATTATATCGGGCAGGCAATTGGTATCGACAACAGCTATAATCGGAATACCCAATTTTTGTGCTTCAACAAGAGCAATTTTTTCTTTAACCGGGTCTATAATAAAGAGGGCATCTGGCAGGCTGGTCATTTCTTTGAAACCGCCCATATTTCTATTCATTTTTATGATTTCTTCACCCAGCTTAGAGGCTTCCTTCTTCGGAAGACGGGCAAAATCGCCTTTTTCCTGCTGGTCTTCCAGCTTTACCAGGTAGTCTATCCGTGATTGAATAGCCGAGAAGTTGGTCAGCACTCCGCCTATCCAGCGCTGATTGATAAAATACATCCCGCAACGCTTCGCCTCTTCCTCAATGATATCCTGTGCCTGTTTTTTGGTCCCTACGAACAGAATCTTGCCCCCTTCGGAAACCAGGTCTTTAACAAAATTACAGGCTTCCTCCAGCATAGCAGCTGTCTGTTCGAGGTCGATGATGTGGATCCCGTTGCGCTTGGTGAAGATATATTTCTTCATGTGCGGGTTCCAGTGACTTGTCTGATGCCCGAAGTGAGCTCCAGATTCCAGTAGTTCTTTAATTGTAGCAGTATCCGCCAATTTCATCCCTCTTTCTAGTTGAGCTTTAATTAGTTTATAAGTATAACATAATCGACGTTATGTAGTAAATATTCAAAACCTATCAGGCATTATAACCGAATTACAGGTGTTTAATCCAATCCACGGCGTTTTGGAAGATTTTAAATCCGTCTCCCTGTTCGCTCAATCTTTCACCTGTCCACCTGGGGTGCTGACTTTCCGATATGAAACGCTCGGGGTGCGGCATTAACCCGAAGATGCGTCCACTGCTGTCGCAGATACCGGCAATACAGTTTAAGGAACCGTTGGGATTATCGGGATATGACATGGTCGGCTCACTTTTTGCGTCTGCATAGCGTATGGCAACATCGATAGAAGCTAACATTTCTTCATCGGCAACAAATTTTCCTTCTCCGTGAGCGACCGGAAGATACATCTTTTCGATTCCTTTTGTAAAGATACATTTACTATTGGTATTCACTTTCAGGTTTACCCAGCGGCACTCGAACTTTCCGGAATCGTTATTGGTAAGCGTTGCCTTCTGAGTTTTGTTTAAACGGGAGGGGTCGGGCAGAAGCCCGCTTTTTACCAGTATTTGAAAACCGTTGCAGATGCCGATTATTAAACCCCCGTTTTCAACGAAAAGTTTTACATCGTCTCCCAATTTCATGCTTACTTCATTGGCAATTACTCTCCCTGAGCCGAGGTCGTCCCCGTAGGTAAAACCGCCCGGCAGCACCATTATTTGATAATCTTTCAGTTCTTTATCCCGGCGGATCAATTCACCGATATGAACCATCGAAACATCCGCTCCGGCTGTTTCAAAAGCGAAAGCGGCCTCCACATCACAGTTTGTTCCCGGTGCTCTAAGTACAAGTGTTTTTGCTTTACTCATTTAAACATCTACCAGTCAAGCGGTTTTTGCCAGGCTTGTTTTAATTTTTCTAATTCGATATTTATTATACTACCTTGGTTAAGACCGAATATTTGCAGGCAATTCGTGGAGGTGACCTCACCGATACAGGCAAAAGGTACGTCATTTAAAGTCTTTTCAAAGTCATCTGCATCGTCTTGGGCTATTTCAACCAGGAAGCGGCTGTTCGATTCTGAGAACAAAATGTAATCATCGCGGTTAATCTTTTCACCCAGTGGCACTTTGTCCAAATTAATCTTGGCGCCTTTATTGCCGGCAAACGCCATTTCGGCTGCCGCTACGCCAAGCCCGCCTTCGCTAAGGTCGTGACAGGCTTTAACCAGCCTTTTTTCTGTAGCTTTACTGAGGTTATCCATAGTCTTTTTAGCCTGCTGCGGATTGACTTTGGGGGCGTCATTTCCTAAATATCCGATACTCTTGTAATACTCGGAACCACCCAGTTCGTTATAAGTGTTTCCGACAATATAAATAAAATCACCGTTTTTCTTGAAATCCATACTGACCGCTTTAGAGCTGTCTTTCATAACAGCCATAGCCGAAATCAGCAAAGTATCCGGAATGGCGATGGTAGTATCCCGATAATGGAACTCGTTGTTCAAGCTGTCTTTTCCGGATATAAACGGGGCGCCAAATGCAACCGACATATCGTAACAGGCTTGGCAGGCGAGCGCCAGGGTCCCCATTCTTTCCGGCTTATTGGTATTACCCCAGCAGAAATTATCCAAAAGCGCCACTCTCTCAAGGATGCCGCCGACCGAAATAATCTGCCTTAAAGC
>JAAYAZ010000147.1 GCA_012719115.1 Dehalococcoidales bacterium | reverse complement strand
CCTTATCAACCACCCTGCTTCCCTCCTTTCTTAATAAATTTTATTTTAAAATAGAGCAATGAAAAACCACATTTAAGATATATGATTTAAATATAACTTGAAATACAAATACACCGTTTCAATAAATGTATAGCATACTCGTCAATATAATAAGCTGTTTTATTATCTTTGTAAATGCCTGAAAAGAAAATATTAATACTTATTGATACTGTTTTGCGGAAATCTGTTATATATCGTCATTACTATCAAATTTCTTGACAATTTTCTTTTCTATATTAATATAATATTGGTGGTTATTTGGTACAATATATATATAAACTCTATTGTTTAGTATAAAATGAGAGGCGATATGATAAAAAAAACGAATAAGGTCTTTAAAGTTGCACTTGTCACATTATTAGCTGGTATATTGTTGTTTTTTGCTGTTCCCAATGCATCCTTTTCAGCTTCTAACGACCTGCCTCTTTCGCAATATTCCGGAGCTCCCGGCGACACAGTAGAGATTTCATATACATTTGGAAATGTTACCAGCGGATTAGCAATAATAACTTTTAATGGAACTTACCTTGGTTCTGCAACAATTACCGATAACTCTTTCACATATACTTTTCAGGTACCGGTCCTGCCTCGTGGTACATATACTGTTTTAGTTACCGTTGAAGGAAGCGGTGCAAGTTTCTCTGATGATTTCAATATAAGGCCTAAGATTTATATAGATGAACAGGTTGAGGGAATCGAAGCATATGTAGGTGATGAAATTACTATTACCGGCAATGGATTCAGCCCCGGCCCGGTTTATTTATATTTGGATAACCTGCCGATTCCCCTGATTATTTCCTCTGCGGATGACTCCGGTGTCCTGAATGCTTCAACCGTTATGGTTCCTCCTGCCAACAAGGCAACGCATATTATAAAAGCTGTAGACAGCTCCGGAAATACCGGCTCGGTATATGCACAGTTTGCCGTCATTCCCAATATAATACTGTCAGATAATATCTGCGGTGCAGGAGAAGAGATTACTGTTACGGGAAGCGGCTTTGCCGGTTCCTCATTGATAACTATCAAATTAAATTCGGCCTTGTTGCCGACACCATCTGTTGTTACCGATAGTAACGGTTCATTCACGGTTACTATTAATCTGCCCGCTACAATTACTAAAGGAAGTTACAGTATATCGGCGGCTGATACAATGGGAAATGAAAATTTTACAACTCTTACAATTAAACAAAGCATTTCTATTGATAAGGAAACCGGCATTGTGAATGATTCGATAACGGTTAACGGTGCCAGCTTTGATGCCGGTGTACCTGTATCGATTTATTTTAATAACAATATTTTAAAATCAATTCAAACCGATTCTTACGGCGCTTTTGAGACCACCATATGTGTTCCGGAGCTTGCTCAAGGTGAATACTTAGTAAAAGCTACTGACGTTAATCAAAATGAAGCCACAGCGTTTTTTGAAATTATGCCATATATTACAATCTCCGCGGATGCACAAAAGGTTGGCGAAACTATCATTGTCCGGGGCAACGGTTTTTCTGCACTTTCCGATATAACAATCTTTTTCGATAGTGGTAATCTGGCAACAGTCGAGACAAACAATAATGGGGCTTTTGTTACGGAGATAACTGTCCCACCTGCACCTTTTGGCGAGCATACAATTAAGGCAGTCAACGAGGATGAAAAAGAAACTTCCGCCTCGTTTAATATAGTGCCGGATATTTCAATCGATTATGAAACAGTTATTTATGATGATACGGTTATGATTTCGGGCACCGGTTTTGCTTCCGGCAGTTCAGTTAACAATATGCTTACCTTTACTATTGATAATATAACACTGGATATGATTCAGGGGAATATATTTACTGATAGCTACGGCAGTTTTACTGCCAGTTTCAACATACCGGAGAAAAGCAACGGGGTTCATATATTAAAAGTAACCGACAATTTCGATAATAATGCCAGTACATCTATAACCGTGCAGCCCTGTATTATTTCAAATATTATAACAGGTGTAGCAGGGGAAGAGGTTGAAATATCAGGGTATGGTTATATCCCCAATAAAAAAATCAGTGTAAAGTATAATAACGACATCGTTAATACATTAAAGAGTACAGTAAAAACCAATATCAACGGAAGTTTTAATGCCTCGTTTACACTTCCTGATATTGTTGAAAACGTTTATACAATAGAAGCAAGTGATGGAACAAATGCTGCCACCTCATTGTTTGAGCACGTTTACGAGTCTATTCCCCCGCCGGCTGTAGAACTTGTTTCCCCTGTTGAAAGAAATAAAGCTCCGCAACCGGTTGTATTTAATTGGAGCGCCTCCAGTGACCCGAGTGGTGTTTCTTATAAACTTCAGGTTGCAGCTGATTCCACTTTCGATACGCTTATTCTTGACATAGACGGCATCAATGTAAACGGTTACACAATGAGCACGGAAAGCAAACTTGATTCCGTAAATGCAAATAATCCTTACTACTGGAGAGTAAAAGCCATAGATGGAGTGGGAAATGAAAGCGACTGGGTATCCGATACCTTTATTGTCGGCTCCGGCTGGCCAATGTGGGTTACCTATCTGCTTATTGGAATAGCAGGCTTGATAGTGCTTATCATCATCGGTTTTTGGATTGGACGCAGAATGGCAATGCTGCGTAATGATAGCGCTTATAATTATAGTATGGATACAGATATCGAATATCGTTACAGGGAGCAATATCCTAACGCCAGTTTGGACCCTAACGGATAGATTGATAACGATATTCTAAAAACAATTCTATATATAATACATTTCGGATTCGACTCTATTTCCTTAACCTAATATTCACTTTGGAGGAATAAGAATGCTCGGTAAAGTATTGGTAGCAAACCGTGGCGAAATCGCCATACGTATTATGCGAGCTTGCAGGGAACTAGGAATAAAATCGGTTGCGGTTTATTCTGAAGCAGATAAGTATGCCCTTTTTTCGAAATATGCAGATGAGGCTTATTTACTTGGAACTGCACCGGCATCACAGAGTTATCTTAATATTGATAAAATTATAGAAATCGCCAGAAACTGCAATGCAGACGCTATTCATCCGGGCTACGGATTTCTTTCAGAGAACCCGGATTTTGCAGAAGCCTGTGAAATTGCCGGTATAACCTTTATCGGTCCTCCCAGTTCGGTGCTAAAAATTACAGGAAATAAGGTTGCTGCCCGCAAAGAAGCACTTAAAGTAAAGGTTCCTTTAATAGCCGGTAGCGAAGAGCCTGCATCGGATATAAACGTTGTTAAGGAAATGGTTCGTACAGTCGGGTATCCGGTTATCATAAAACCTGCTAACGGTGGCGGTGGTATCGGTATGAGTATTATCAATTCGGAAGAAGAACTGGAAAAGTCTATTGCTACCTCTATGTCCATAGCTCAATCCAGTTTCGGAACAAATGATATATACATAGAGAAATATCTTGTGAACCCGCGCCATATAGAATTCCAGATTCTGGCCGATAAATTCGGCAACGTGGTTCATCTGGGAGAACGTGAATGCAGCATACAGCGAAATTATGGAAAGATTATCGAGGAATCACCTTCAGTAGCACTAAACGATTCAATGCGAAAAAAAATGGGCAATCAAGCTGTTAAACTGGCGCGTTCTTTAAAATATATCGGCGCCGGAACTGTTGAATTTATTTTTTCAAAAGGGAAGTATTACTTCCTGGAAGTAAACGCCCGCATACAGGTTGAGCACGGCGTAACCGAAATGGTGACCGGCATCGACTTGGTTAAAGAACAAATCAGGATAGCTTCCGATTTACCCCTGTCTGTTAAACAGAAAGATGTCAGGATGACCGGATGGGCAATTGAATGCCGTATTAACGCGGAAGACCCTTTGAATAACTTTATGCCTTCTCCGGGAACATTGAAAGGTTATCGTTCTCCGGGAGGTATCGGCATCCGTGTCGATTCGGGTGTTCACAACGGATATACTATTCCCGATTGCTACCATCCGATGATTTCAAAGTTAATTGTTCACGGTAGGGACCGTAACGAGACAATAATACGTATGCGCCGCGCTCTTTATGAATACATCATTGTCGGCGTAAAAACCAATATCATCCTGCATAAAGCGATTATGGAGAATCCGCGTTTCGTTTCCGGAAATCTGGAAACGGGCTTTATAAAAAGAGAAACCGGATTACAGGTAAATATGAAACGCATAGCGGAACGAGACTATCCGTTAATTGAACGCCTTTCCGAGATTTTTAACTTCAAGGGTGACGAATAACTGTTTTTATGGTATTTTTTTGTCATATAAGTCATTCATTATTGCGGACAACTGTTTTACCACTTGTAATACGATGTTTTTTCTCCTAAAAAATAAAAAATCTCAACCTAATTGAAACAATTTTTTATACACTCCGTTTAATTTACATTGTAAAATTTCGCCCCAAGTGATAATATTTTTTCTAATAATTATATTGTTTTCAACATTATCATCAGCTTACTTTTATTCCGGTCATTACCCGGATTTACATTAATATAAACGCAGTCGATAAATTTCGAGAGGGAGAATTATAATTTAATGGCTTCAGACAGTTACAAAATGAGCGCTAATAAGTTATCAAAATTTCTGGATAAACCATGCCATGATTTTACAAAGCAGGATATCATCAAATATGTTGAGCATAACGATATTAAGGCTGTAAATCTGCGTCATGTAGGGGGGGATGGAAAACTTAAAACACTCAATTTTGTCATCGAAAGCAGGTCCCATCTTGATACAATTCTTTCAGCCGGCGAAAGAGTAGACGGATCCAGCATTTTTAACTACATTGATACTTCTTCCAGTGACCTCTATATTATTCCCCGCTATAAAACCGCTTTTGTTAACCCATTCTCAAAAGATATCCCGACCCTTGAAATTCTATGCACCTATTTTAATAAAAAAGGCGAAAGGCTTGATATATCCTCTGAAAATATATTGTTTAAAGCCCAGAATTCGTTGGAAAAAAGCACCGGGTTTAGACTTCATGCAATGGGCGAACTTGAATACTATGTAATAGCCCCTAAGCAAAGTTTATACCGCGCTACGGTTCAGAGAGGATACCAGGAATCTTCACCTTTTTGTAAATGGGAATTTTTGCGAGCTGAAGCGATGCAGGCTATATCGGAATGCGGCGGACAAATTAAATACGGACATTCCGAAGTTGGTCATATCTATGGCGAAGAAAATGAGATGGAACAAAACGAAATCGAGTTTTTGCCTATAGATGTCGAAGATGCTGCAGACCAGGTTGCTATAGCCAAGTGGATAATCAGAAGGACAGGATATAAATACGGAGTAAATATTACTTTTGCCCCCAAGATAATGGTCGGGCATGCCGGCAGCGGTCTTCATGTTCATACAAAGCTTGTAAAAAACGGAAGGAATATGTTTTTAAACAATAAAGGTTTAAGTGACAACGCACTGAAAACAATTGCCGGATATCTTTCCTGTGCCCCTTCCCTAACTGCTTTTGGTAACACTATCCCCTTATCATTTTTAAGGTTGGTACCCCATCAGGAGGCACCCACGAACATCTGCTGGGGGGACCGTAATCGTTCTGTTCTGGTTAGGGTACCCCTTGGCTGGCAGGATGTAGGGAATATGGCCAAAGAGACCAATCCACAGGATACAGGTGTATCTGTTAATAACAGAGAAAGCCAAACCGTGGAATTCCGAAGTCCTGACGGGTCAGCCAATATTTATCTTTTAATGGCAGGGCTG
>JAAYAZ010000146.1 GCA_012719115.1 Dehalococcoidales bacterium | reverse complement strand
GTCTGCTTTGCCAGTGATTGCAGGTCTGCCGATTCATCGAGCGGCTTCCCTTTACTGTGTATTTTCAGTATAGCTGTTCTGCCGACGATATCAGGTCTGTCCAGTGTAATTCTGCGGTCGAAACGTCCCGGTCTGAGCAGGGCTTCATCAAGAATATCCGGACGGTTGGTAGCAGCAATAACGATGACACTGGTATTGGTATCAAAACCATCCATTTCTACCAGAATCTGGTTGAGAGTCTGCTCTCTTTCATCGTGTCCGCCACCCATGCCGGCTCCGCGCTGACGGCCGACAGCATCTATTTCATCGATAAAGATTATGCAGGGAGCATTGCGTTTTGCCTGGTCGAAGAGGTCTCGAACACGAGAAGCGCCGACACCTACAAACATTTCGACAAATTCACTTCCGCTGATGGAAAAGAAGGGTACACCGGCTTCCCCGGCGATGGCCTTTGCCATCAGGGTTTTACCGGTTCCGGGAGGGCCGATTAACAGAATGCCTTTAGGAATGCGTGCTCCCAACGACTGGTATTTTTCACGCATCTTGAGAAAATCGACTACCTCGTACAGTTCCTGCTTGGCTTCATCCACACCGGCAACGTCATCGAAAGTGACGGTGGGTGTGCTTGCCGTTAACATTCTTGCCTTGGAACGACCGAAGTTCATTGCCTGGTTATTGGCGCCCCTGGCTTGGCTGAACAGGAAAAATATCAGCAGTCCGAATATCAAAAGCGGCAGAAAGCTTATCAAGAGGCTTCCCCAGTTAAAACCGCCGCGTTCCACGGTTACCTCTACTCCTTCAAGTATAAATCCCTCTATCTCATAGATGCTGACATTGGATTCTTTATAGGTAACATATTTAATTTCGCTATTATCGATAATAGTCAGCTGATTTTCACTTATTACGATACTGTCTATTTTACCTTCCTGCGACATTACTATAACATCGCTCAGGGAAACTTCTTCCGGTTTCGGTTCACCCGGCAGTATAAAAGTGGAGAAAAGTATAGCAATTAAAATTATAGCTGCATAAACTATAATTGTACGCTTCCAATTTATTTTCATAATTTACCTCGAAAAATAATAGTAAAGATGTTGTATATGTTTCAACGGGAGTAAAAGTAGTAATAAGACTACCTCATGTCATACCATTATAACAGAAATAGCCGTATACATAAATGATAATAGAATTCGCAGGCAGTAAATTAATAGTTTTAATCGTGTCAGGTTAAAGAATTATAGACATTTTTGATAAGGAGAGCGTCTTCTTCCATAACCGGGCTTTCGCAGATTACAATGCCGCTGACATTATAGTCTTTTAAAACCTGCAGTAATTCCACGTACTTAATATCAGCATCCTCAAAAGGCAGATGCCTTTTTTCGCCTTTAGCGGTGTACTCGATGCCGGAAACATGAATGTGCATGTTATCCAGAGCCTCTTTACCCAATATTGATGATATCTCATCGAGAACGGAAGCAAACTCTTTATATGAATTATAGGCTCCGGTGCGGGCGTGCCAGTGGGCGAAATCGACGCAGGGCATTGCATTAGTCAATTCGGAGCATAGATCGGTGATTTCGGTAATGGTGCCGAATTGGCTGACCTTGCCGCTGACTTCAGGCCTCAAGGTAATATCTATTCCTTTTTCGTCCATTTTCTCAAGCACTTCCGATAGAGCCGTTTTAACCGTTTGATATGCCTGTTCGGAAGTATCTCCCATATAGTAAGCGGGGTGAAAGACGACGCTTTTCGCTCCGCATATATAGGCAATCTCGGCGGCGGAAAACAGATAGCTCTGGCTGATTCTTATTTTTTGGGCTTCTCTGGCATTGAAATTAAGGGCGTAGGGAGCGTGTGCTGAGAGCGCTATGTTAGCGTCTTTAGCGAATTTCGCTACTTTTTCTGCATTGGGCTTCGACAGATAAACCTGCTTAACAAATTCAAGTTCCATGCAATCCAAGCCCAACTCGGCTACGCGTTGAATTCCTTTAATGGTCTGAAGGTCGCCGTTGGTAGCGGGTGGGGTGCTTAATGGGATGCCGGCTGTGCCGAATAGCAATTTAGACATAATATTAAGTATAACATATTGCTATAGATTCGCTAAAAATGCGGGTGCTTAATTCTAGCAGCAGTAATTCAAGCCAATGGAAAGAGTGGATATTGGTTTCACGTCTTTAACAGACGGCCACTGGTTGTCACTACAGGGGATGTCTCGTTTATGTTATAATAATGGCACGGTATCAACATAATTATTGGAGGCCATAACTGGAAGGTATAGATTTAGCACGAAAAATAGTAGAAATTGCCAGCGACAAGCAGGC
>JAAYAZ010000010.1 GCA_012719115.1 Dehalococcoidales bacterium | reverse complement strand
CTGTTCCATCAGCCGGGCGGCTCTGGGGTAGCCGATGTGCAGTTTGCGTTGCAGATACGAAGTGGAAACCTGCTCATGCTCTTTCGCCAATTGCAAAGCTTCGCCAAGCAGCGGGTCCTTGGGGTAGGCATCTTTCTTTGATGTGGATACATTGTCAGGGATAACTACTTCTTCAAGCTTAAGAGACGTTGATGACTCTGCTTCCGTATCCTCGGGTTTTTGGCTGTTCCAGAAGTAAACCAGCCTCTCGATTTCCATATCGGAAATGAAGCAGCCCTGCAGACGCTTGGGTTTGGCTTCTTCGGTAGGCATATATAACATATCACCCTTGCCAAGCAGTTTCTCGGCGCCTACCATATCCAGAATAGTGCGCGAATCTACCTGTGAGGTAACGGCAAAGCTGATACGCGTCGGGAAGTTGGCTTTGATTAAACCGGTAACCACGTCAACGGACGGACGCTGTGTTGCCACTACCAGATGGATGCCGATGGCGCGGGCAAGCTGTGCCAGCCGGCATAATATATGTTCGACTTCGTCGAATCCTGCCATCATCAGGTCTGCCAGCTCATCGATAATCAAAACAATGTTCGGCATTTTATCACTGCCGGTTCTGTTCTTGTTATATCCTTCTATATTACGGGCGCCGGCAGCTGCCAGTTTCTGATATCGTAAATCCATTTCCTGATTCAGCCAGCGCATAGCATTCAAAGCTTTATTGGTATCCACAATCACCGGCGTCATTAAATGAGGCAGGCTGTTGAACTGCACCAGCTCAACCCTCTTGGGGTCTATCATAATAATTCTGGCATCATATGGGGTATTGCACATTAAAAGACAAGAGATAACGGCATTCAAACAGACAGTTTTGCCGCTTCCGGTAGCGCCGGCAATTAAAAGATGCGGCATCTTTGCCAGGTCTCCGGATATGGCTTCACCGCCTGCTCCTTTTCCTAAAGCCATTGCCAGCTTGGATTTTGCCAGCAGCTTCTGGAAACTATTGCTTTCAATAACGCTTCGCAGACTGACAGTACCGAAACTGGAATTGGGGACTTCGATACCGACAGCGGATTTGCCCGGAATGGGTGCTTCGATTCTGATGGTCGGCGATGCCAATGCCAGAGCCAGGTCATTGGAAAGAGAGGTAATTTTATCCACCTTGACCCTGGTGCGGGAAACCTCTTCGATTCTTTCCCTGATATTGCCGTTTTCGTCCTTTTCCTTAACCAGCTTGGTTTTTACGTCCCAGCCGGGCTCGATTTCGAATTGCGTGACAGTAGGGCCTACGTTAATCTGGATGACTTTTGCATCGACGCCGTAGCTTGACAGCGCTTCATCGATTTTTCTGGCGCGCAGTGCGTTATCCGCCTGCCCGTATTCCAGTTCGATAGCTTTATCAAGTATATCGATGGGAGGCAGTTTCCATCCGTCTACCATTACCAGCGAAGATGATTGTCCGTACTTACGCCAGACATCCTGTGCCACCTGCGTGATGTCGGCTTTCTCTCCTGTTCCGCTCTTTTCGGGCTTCGGTCTTGCGGCTGTCGCTTCGGCATCCTGTTTACTCTTCATTGCCTCATCCACAAGTGAATCATCTATCGGTTTTTTTCTGTCAACTTCAGGTGGTATCAAAACCTTCGGCGGTACAATCCTATCCTGCAGCGGCTCACGTTTAGAGGACTCATCGACAGATGGCGCCTTAGAAGATTGTTCTTTGACAAGCATAACATCGGGTTGAGGGACAGTTTTCTTGTCGCCGAATTTTTTATGGTAGTAGTCGGAGGATTGCAGTGTCGATTGATATCCTGCGTTTTCCGGCTTCACCTTTGTTGCCGGTGAAGTGAAGGGTTTAGTAATCCACATAGAGAACTTGACCCAGGAGCGCAGGCAGGCACGCGGTACAAGCAGAATAATACCCAAAAGTAAAAGCCCCAATACCCTGAGAATACCGATAGCTGTATCATAGCTGACGATGGTGCGTCCGAAGCTGCCGCCGACATCGAACAGCCCGAGTATTCCCCAGACAGCAAAGAAGATAGCGGCTCCTCCCAGCCATTTATTCCACAGGTAGAGTTTATATCGTTCAATAAAGGCGCCGATTGGTTTGCGGTAGATAATGCAAATGATTATTATGATTGCCAGCGCAATCAGGATTAAACCCCACCCCAATACCCCGATGGCATCGGTAGCAGTAACGGTTATCCACCGGTAAATATTATCCCACTGCCAGAAAAGCAGAGCAAGAACAGCGATTAAAAGCACTGTGCGACGTACCCATTTCGAAAAAAGAAAACGGAAAAATGATTTCACAGGAGAACCCTGCTTACTGCCTTTTACCGGTTTGGGGGCAGCGGCTTTTGTCGGCTTCTTCTGCGGTTTTACCGCTTTCTGATTGGGCTGCTTTTTGGGTGTTGTTTTTGCCATAATGCTTCACCGTCCCGGCAATATATTATAACTATATTATACCTTAACCATCACCGGAAGTATCATCGGGCGTCTTTTTGTCTGGTCGAAGTAAAACTTATTCAGTTCCGCCCTGATTCTGCTATCCGGGAAACCGATTTCCGAAGAAAACTCGCCTTCGTGTTTCATTATCTTTGTTACGATATCCTTGCTTGTTTCCAGCATATCTTTATATTCGTTAATGTCGATAAATCCCCTGGTAACTATATCGGGACGACCGACCAGCTTGTCATCCTTCTTTGTGACTGCGATTACTATTACCACTATTCCGTCGCGTGAGAGCATACGCCTGTTGCGCAGTACAATACCGCCGACATCGCCCACACTAAGTCCATCCACATATACATTTCCGGATTCGACTTTGCCGGCTTTTTTACCGCCAAGCGTGGTCAATTCCAGTATATCACCGTCTTCCAGCGTAAAAATTCTATCCTGCGGAATGCCGACGCTTTCGGCAAGTTTAGCATGAGAGGCAAGGTGACGAAATTCGCCGTGAACCGGAATAAAGAAGCGCGGTTTTACAAGATTTAACATCAGTTTCAATTCTTCCTGGCTGGCATGGCCGTGGACGTGTGTTTGCGCCATCCTTCCGTAATAAACTTTGGCTCCCTGTTTGAAGAGGTTGTCGACGGTCTTGTTGACCAGCGATTCGTTCCCCGGGATGGGAGAAGCCGAATAAATAACAGTATCGCCCTTAATGATACTTACCTGCCGATGGTCATGGTTGGAGATTCTAACCAATCCGGATGTCGGCTCTCCCTGGCTGCCGGTAGTAATAATCACCACCTTTTCATTGGGGAGTTTATGCAATTCTTCTATTTTAGCCAGAACGCCGTTCGGGGCTTTCAGATAGCCCAGCTCCAGTGAAATTTTTACCGTGTCAGTCATACTTCGTCCGATAATAAAGACCTTGCGATTGTGTTTAGCGGCAGCATCGATAACCTGCTGTACGCGTGTTACCAGCGAAGCAAATGTAGTTACGATAACCCTTCCTTCTGCGTGAGCAATGATGTTTTCCAGCGCTTCGCCGACAACCTGTTCAGAAAGAGTGTAGCCGGGTATTTCGGCGTAAGTAGAATCGGAAAAGAGCAACAAAACTCCCTGAGAGCCGGCCTGTGCCAGCCTCGAAAGGTCCGTCTTAGGACCGGTTATGGGGGTATGGTCGAGCTTGAAGTCGCCGGTATGCACCACAGTTCCGATGGGTGTCTGTATAATCAATCCGGCAGCATCCGGTATGCTGTGGCAGACCGGGAAGAATTCCACTCTGAACTTGCCCAGGTTGATTTGCTCGCCGAAGGTTATTACATTCAACTCCGCTCCGGCTAAAGCTTTTCTCTCTTTTAACTTGCCTGAAATCAGCCCTTTTGCCAGTTTTGTGCAGTAGAGAGGCACGTTCAACTGCGGCAGTATATAGGGCAGAGCCCCGACATGGTCTTCGTGGGCATGGGTTATAAAAATTGCCTTGATTTTTTCTTTATTTTCCAATAGGTAACTGATATCCGGAATTACCATATCGATGCCGAGCATATCCTGTTCCGGAAACATCAGTCCTGCATCTATAATAATAATCTCGCCCCCGTACTCGAGGACAGTCATATTTTTACCTATTTCGCCTAACCCTCCGAGGGGGATAATTCTTAATTTTCCTGTTTTTTTGTTATTTTTTCTCACTATTTAAACCTCGAACATATTTAACTGTTTTGCGATTGTGTCGGATTCCTTTTTTTCTTCTTTGGTCGGGGTGGATTTGCTGTTGCCGGAAATATATCCGGGGAGTTTAAGAAAATCGGCTTTGATGACTTCTTTTAAGTTACCCTGATGTAAAGCTGCTGCCGGATGGTACATGGCGACATAGAGTATGCCGTCACGGTTTTCGGCAGTACCGTGGATTTTGCCGATAGTCTTTTGCGGAAAGAACATAGCCATGGAATAACGACCGAGTGTGACGATCGCTTTAGGGCGTATAATCTCAATCTGCTTATCCAGCCACGGACGACAGTTAAGAATTTCCTGCGGTAACGGGTCACGGTTAGCCGGAGGACGGCATTTGATGACATTGGCAATATAGACCTGCTCGCGGCTGAGGTTAATTGAAGCCAGAAGTTCATCCAGAAATTTACCTGCCGAGCCGACGAAAGGGCGCCCCTGCCGGTCTTCATAAAAGCCGGGGGCTTCCCCAATAAACATTATTTCAGCGTCTTCTGCGCCTTCACCCGGAACGGACTTAATTCGTGACCGGGCGATTTCACATTTCTCACAGCACCTAATATTTTCATAAAGCTCGCTAAGCGCTGACATTTTTCCCTGTATCAAGAAGTTAAAGTTTGAATCCTATCTTTTTGTAATGATAACACGGGTAATATGTCAAGTCAATTGACACATATTTATCAATGGCTATCTTTGCTACAAAAAATGTTCTTTTTTCTATATATTAAACAGTCTAAATGAAGCTTATAATGCATATCCTGATGAAGTTCCTCTCTGTTGCCGCAGTATCCTTATGCCTGCTTCTCACCAAACCCCCGGATTCTTCATCCCGACCGGTCGGGGAGAAGAATGACATATAACGGGGATTTTTAACACAATCCATATAATGTAGTATAATCATAAAGCAATATTAACGGGAGGTATGTGCAATGGATCGCCAGGATGTACAGTCAGCATATGATGATATAGTTGCTCACATTGAAAAACAGAGCGGTAAATATGAAACGTGGTATGTAGATACCACTTCCGATTGGAAAACTACGATATTCAAGGAGCATAAGGTTCCGCTTAAAGGGTACTGGTGGATGGTGCGCCTCTGTTATACGCCTGTTGCCGCAAATGCGGTAAAGGAAGCGCTGGTTGAGCTGGGATGCAAAGCAGGCTCCAACGATGATACGGGGCGTAACGTCGTTTATGTGTATGCTTATTTGATGAGCGAAGTGACGAGGCAGGGAGATGAAGAGGAAGAGGCTTCGCCCGCAAAGGAAACACCGGATGAGACTCCGTCCGCATCCAAAAAATCTTAAGTCTTAACGACCGGCAGTCGGTTATTTTAAGTCGGGGTAGCTATATCCCGGCTTTTTATTTGTTGATTGATAATATCTCGGACAATAGTAGGGCAATCCGGATTCAGCATGATATTTCTATTTGGTCTTTGCGAGCCCCGATTTATCGCGGCGAAGCAATCCCTTCTATACAAGTTAATTACCCCGTCTGCAATTCACTTCCCAAAGTTCTCTCATTGCCGACTAATAAACCTTACCACGTATTACCGGTGAACCAGATGATAATCGTATTAAATCCCCTCTGACTCCCCTTTTCCAAAGTGGAGGAATCGGTCTTGCCATATCCGGTAGAGATTGCCTTACCTTATTTTGGGAATGGACTCACAATGGCAAAATAACCCGTTTTCCCTGAAGCTGCCGAAGTATAAAGATACGTCTAAAACAGCGAAACGATGAAAAATCCTGCCATCACCAGAACTAACACTAACTTCATCAAGGTGCCGAAAATAAAACCGATAAAAGTTCCCAGCGCAGATTTGAAAGCAATGTCGGTTGATTTACCGGCGATTAACTCTCCGATAAGTGCTCCCAGCAGCGGTCCCAGTATGATACCCCAAATTTGAAAGATAATGATACCTAAAAACAGACCTATTGAAGCTCCGATAATGCCCCATTTGCTGGCTTTATATTTTTTTGCACCCAGAAGCGGCGCTATGAAATCCACTAAAAGAGCCAAAACCGTAATCGCGCCAAAGACAACTATGGTAGTTACCGAAAGCCGTTCCCAATCGGTACCGATGGCATAAATAAAAAGCCCCAACCAGGCTACCGGAACACCCGGCAGATAGGGCATGATTACACCTACTAAACCTATTAGAATAAGAACTGCGCAGATAATTGCGAATACTACTTCCACTTGTTTTTGTCCTTTCCGCTCTTTAACTAATCAATATCGCCATTATAGCAGATACTGCTGTTACGACAAATTAAAACTTAATATCGATGGTTTATACTAAAACAGTGAACGACCGTTGTAAGTTTTGGGACCGATGCGCCGACAGATATTATAAAACTTATACACCCAGTTTCCCGAAAGATATACGGTATAAGAAGTAATCCCAGGTGTTGCCTGATAGATTGCCCATTCGTATCATTCTCAGAATCAATTCGATAGCTTCCGCTTTTTCTTCCCCATAGAATTCCTTTACTTTATTAACCGCATCGCTGTCGGGTTTGGCGTTGGATTCAGCCCAGTACTGTGCATAAATCAAGGCGATACGTTCATCTTCCGGGCAGTTGGCAATACTGCCGGAAAGCAATAAATCGACTTCTTCTTGCGACAATCCCGTTTTAAGCGCTTGTTTTGCGTGAGCATAGGAGCAGTATTTGCAACCGTTGACTGCCGTAACAGCCAGCATTAGCCTTTCCCTGAACCGGTGCGGAATTATACCGCTTTTCATAGTTTTGCTGATTCTTCCGCCGCTTTTTGTTAAATACCAGAAATCCTTAAAGAATTCTGCCGGATTTTTATATGTCCTCTTTTTGAACTTCATAATTTATTGCCTTCAGGACAAAGTAATGGTAATTTATTACTTTCTGTAATTATAACATATCAATCAATAGGGTTGAGGTATATTTTCTCCCTTCTTATCGAGATTTTTAGGGGTATCCTTTTATTAAATATAGCGGATAAGATTGAAAATACCATTAATAAAGGATAAATATCAGTCACGATTAACTGGACTTACTGTTGTACTTTGTGCTAGCATTGCTTATGGAGTATTACAAGCTGATTCTCCCGGAACACTTAAACCATCAGGGTAAACTGTTCGGCGGCAACACCTTAAAGTGGATAGACGAGTTTGCCTACATCACTGCCAGTCAGGAATTCCCCGGCAACAATTTTCTAACGATTGCTCTCGACAACGTCGTATTCAGAAAGGCGGTAGCGCTGGGTGAAATAATGCGCTTTGAGATTACCTTAAACTACCTCGGCAGAACCTCGGTACAGTACAACGTACGCACCTTCGGCACGCGGGAAAATGCTAACGTGGACGAAGTGCTCTTCGAAACCAGGATTACCTTTGTGGCTGTGGATAAGGAAGGGAACAAAACCCCAATTCAGACTCGCACTGGGTAGAGGGAATTAGTTCCACTCGCCATCCCAAGTAATATAAATATCAGTTACTATTCCCATTTCTCCCGATGGGATATACCATCAACCACTAGGAAAAAGAAAACGCG
>JAAYAZ010000145.1 GCA_012719115.1 Dehalococcoidales bacterium | reverse complement strand
CTCAGCTTTGAATTCGACGTTTCCAACAACAATCCATTGCTACCCGATAACACCATTTACGCGGAGCGGATTTTAATTAACGGCGGATTCGCAGATGATACTTTATATCAATTGGAAATAAGCGGAACATTTCAGGACGGAACTACTTTTGCTTATGCCGAACAGGTGATGATTGAAAATAACTAATATGGTTATTATGGTTCTTTTGATACGGAGTAACTATTTTAACAGGGAAAAACCCAGGGGGGCTTGGCAGCCCCCCTTAAACCCATAAAACTATTGATTAATCTTTCTTGATTCCAAGTTTCTTATGCCCGAACGGCCACCAGCTTGCCCGCCCGACGATGTTGGTTACTGCCGGCAGAAGCAAGGTAACAACTACAAATGCCTCCAAAAAGATACCTATGGCAACCGCAATACCGAGCTGGAACATCGACTGTATCGGTGACACAATCATAGCCGCAAATGTGCCTCCCAGTATCAGCCCGCAAGCGATAATAACACTATTGGTACTCTTGATGGCATTACGTATTGCCTCTTTCATCGGCTTATCCTGGGCTTCCTCGCGAATACGGGACATCAGGAAAATATTGTAATCCGCGCCAAGGGCAATCATCAAAACAAAGACAACAATCGGGACTATAAAACTGACACCGCCCTGCCCCAGTATATCTGTAAACAGCCAGGATGAAATACCCATAGTGGCGCCGTAAGTAAGTGTAACCAGGGCCATTATGAAAAACGGGGCTACGATGCTTCGAAGCAGCAGGCATAATACCAAAAAGACACCGACAAGCACCACAATCATAATCTTCTGGAAGTCCGATTCCAGTATGGAACGGACATCCTGCATGGCGGAAGTAGCCCCACCCAGAGCAGCCCCCTCTATGTTGAAATACTGAGAATCCGTTTCATTATGAATAATCATACCTATCTGTTCGGTAGTATCGATAGCAGCCTCGGAATAAGGATAGTCGGACAGGTTTATGATTAACCGAACCGCCTCCGCATCTTCGGATATAAAGGTGCTGATAAGCTGCCCAAGTTCGGGATATAAAGCCAGTAAGCTCTGCGGGATGAAATAAGGATTACCCTGTGCCGAAAAATAATCCCCCAACCCCATCAGCGCCTGAACGAATTCACTTATATATTGCTGGAATGCCATCTGAAGATTAGCCATAGCAGCCATATCTATGTTTTCCAAGTCGACAGACGCCAGCGCGATGCTCATATCATTCAAAACAGTTACGGCACTGATATATGAAGGCTCGGCAGTAACTTCAGGAAAAGCAGTTCCCAGTTCAGCCAGATAAGCTCCCAAAAGCTGGAACATCTGCGCCGTTTCCGCACCGAACAATGCCGCCGGGTTTGAAACAGCCCCTGCTATAGCATTGTTTAATTGCTCTAAAAGAATAGAAATCTGTCCGACTACCTTAAGCGCCTGCATAGGCTCACCCGTCCCGTAAGGTGATACGACAGACAAAACACTGGCGACCCCGTCTATCTGTAGAAGTCGGGTATTTATCTCTTCTATTTCCATTAACGCCCCGGAGGATGTAGCACTGCCGGACGAACCGGTCAATACCAGAGTTGACGGCATCATATTGCCGATATCGAAATGCTCCGAAAGTATCTGGAAACCCTTAACCGAATTCGAATTATCGGATAATTCTGCCAGCGTATCGTAGGATGTGCTCATCTTGAAATACGGATAGTACGGAACCGCCAAAACCAGAATAACCACAATCGAAATAATCCACGAATGATTGGTTGTTATGTTAGCTACACGGTTCCAGAACTTGCTCTCGTGTGCCTCAGTTGCAACTGCTTTAGTTTTATCCGCCTGTTTGCTAGGCCAGAACATAAATCTGCCAAAGAGAGAGGCAAGCGCCGGATTTAGAGTAAGAGCGGCTAGAAGGGTAACAAAAACCGCGATGGCAAGCGCCAGACCCATCGTTTGCAGCATACCGAATTCGGCAATGGTCAAGCCCGCCAGGCCGATAATAACAGCAAAGGCGCTGGCAGTAATCACAGAACCGATCGAGCCTACCGTTGCGCGTAAAGCCTCAAGGCGGGTTTCACGCCTTTTCAGTTCTTCCTTGTATCTGGAAACCATAAACAGGCAATAATCGGTGCCCGCTCCAAAAATAAGTACGATAATAAATACATCCAGCTGAGACCACAAGCTGATACCCCACTCCCCCATATACCCCAGTATACCGCGGCTGATAAGATAGGCTATGCCGATAGTGCTTAACGGCACCAGTACAGCAACAGGGGACCTGTATATGATAAAAAGCAGTACCACTACCAGAATAATAGTGACAATAGTAGTAATATCAATACTCTCAACCAGAGCATAAGTGAGGTCGTTCATTATACCGGCTTCACCCGATACATAAATCTCCAATGCATGGGAGGTGTTGTTGCTGTCTATATATGAATCGATTGATTCCAGTATTGCGGAAGACGATGCGCCGGATGTGGTTATGTTGATGCCGATATTAACCAGCATAGTGGTATTATCGGGAGATATCAGACTGGAAGCCAGCGCCGGATTGGTATAAACAGAGGTAACCGTTTCTATCCCCGATGATTCGCCTTTATCAAGAAGCCACTCGGAAAATGCGGCGGCAAAGGCGTTATCCGATTCGTTTAACCCCGAGTCGTTATAAAGAACCACGGTAACAGATGAATCTGTGCTTGCTTCCGGGAAATACTCTGAAATCAGTTCGGCAGCCCTACCGGATTCACTGCCGGAAGGAAGAAAATCTGATGTATCAAGCTTACCGGTTTCGCTTAAAGTGGGAGCCAGAAGCACCATATATACGGCCAGCGCCACCCAGAAAAGAATGATTAAATACTTAAATTTGGAGGCAAACTCCCCCAATCCCTTGAACATAAACACCTCCCGAATGATAGTAAGTAAACTTTGTTTAAATAATTATGTTTGAGACGGGAACGTCCCGCCTGATTTTTCTTTCCTTTTCGCCCACGCTCTCTGAATGATATCGATAGAATCTCCGATAATATCCAATTCTTCCAAAGTTATAAACTCCGATAGCGATTGCGCATTTTCCACCACCACGTGCCAGATAGTATCGGTAATCTTTAGCCCGTCTTCAGTAAGACTGCAGTAAACAACTCTTCTGTCATCTTCTCCGCTCTCTCTTCTAACCAGATTCTTGACTATTAGCCTGTCCAGCAAACCGGTAGCGGTGGAAACATGTATATTTAATGCGGAGGCTATCTGCGCCATCTTCATTTTCTGGTTCATTTTAAGAAGCAAAAGCACACGCAACTGCGACATCGTAAGGTTATTTTCGGATTCGATAAGTATCGGACCGTCCGATAACAATTCGCCTACAAAATCATTCAGTTTTTGGAGATGAAGATTAAACTTCTTCGCTTTTTCATCCTGTCGATTGTCCATAATACATCCTTAATGTTATTTTATTATGCATTGCCAATAATATTATTATAATACAAATATTATCTGTGTCAAATAGCATTTTATGTTTTATTTAAAACAACAATTTGTACACATAAATAAGTATTGACAAGTACACATTTTTACTGATATTATAAGCATTCTCATATAGTTGAATTTTAATATTTTAAAAATTAGAGAATTTTCATTTGAGGAGGTTCAATATGTCTCAAGACAAGTCCGCCCCCCCGAAAGAAAACCCCAGCGGCATTCCTTCCATACTGGTTGCCGAGGCTGATGCCAGCCTGTGCAGTTCTGTTAAAGATTACTTAGACCAAAGGAACTATTGCACAACAGCGGTTGCCGGCGGAACGCAAGCCGCCACCGCACTCACCAAAGAACGCTTCGACTTAGCCATACTCTCTCTGGAAAACGCTGCTGAGATTGGGCTTGAAATGCTTTCCGAAGAAGCTAAAAAACGCCCCGAATTCAAATTTATTATTACATCAAAAAAGCCGACCGCTGATTCTATTGCCGAATGTATGAAACAGGGTGCCTTTGATTACCTGACCTTACCACTCGGCGATGATGAATTGGCTAAAGCGGTAGATGAGGCATTGGGTAATAAGAAAATCGTTGAAGCTGATGAACTTGACGGCTCCAAACATGCCGAAAAACATCAGGAAATAACTTCCATGATGGAAGAAAAAAGGGTATTTTACCCTCCGCAGAATTTTGTCGACAAAGCTGCCGTCTCAGGTATGCGACACTATAAAGCTCTATATAACTGGTCGTTAAAAGACCCGGACGGATTCTGGGGACACCTGGCAGAGCAGCTGGACTGGTTTAAAAAATGGGATAAAGTCCGTGATTACACATTCGGCGGAAAAGTCGACATTAAGTTCTTCATCGGCGGAAAGCTTAACATCAGTTATAACTGTCTCGACCGCCATCTGAATACCTGGCGCAAGAATAAAGCGGCAATAATCTGGCAGGGTGAAGGCGAAGATGAAGTAAGAACATTTACATATCAGGAAGTACATCACGAGGTATGTAAGTTTGCCAATGTATTAAAAAAGCTCGG
>JAAYAZ010000144.1 GCA_012719115.1 Dehalococcoidales bacterium | reverse complement strand
GGAAACTATCGACCGGATAATAAGGCTATAAATTACCTTCCCTTGAGATAAGGTGACAGTTCCGATGAATCGGAAATGATGGATGAGGGTTAACGCAATCGTTCTCTTACAACCATATCGATTGTTTTACATACGCCGTTGAAGTTTTTATTTATGTCGATATTGGTAAACCTTAGCACCTTTAAGCCGAGGCTGTTCAGATATTCTGTACGGTCTTTGTCGTAAATTATTTAATTATCTTCATAATGTTGCGAACCGTCTATTTCGATTACCAGTTTTGCCTTATCGCAATAAAAATCGACGATATAGTTACCGATGACTTTTTGGTGGTTGAATTGTACAGCATAAGTTTTCAGAAAGTCATACCAGAGATGGCGCTCTTCTTTGGTCATGCTTTTCCGCAGATTCTGCGCATTTGATTTTCGGTTGCTATTTTTAGGGAGGTTCATTACCCAAAAACCTTACCCCCGTATCTGTCCGTTGCCGAAAATTATCCATTTATATGAGGTAAGTTCTTTCAAACCGATGGGGCCTCTGGCATGCATTTTCTGTGTACTGATACCCAGCTCGGCACCCATACCGAATTGGCTGCCATCGGTAAAGCGGGTGCTGGCGTTGGCATAAACGCAGGCGGCATCCACTTCATTGAGGAAGCGCATTACTGCATCATAATTTTCGCTGACAATAGCCTCCGAATGCCCGGAGCCGTATTTATCTATATGCTCAAGGGCTTCATTAACAGACGATACCACTTTAATAGCTATAATCAGAGCCAGAAACTCCTTGCCCCAATCTTCGTCAGTGGCAGGAACCAAATTGGCATCCGAGCCGTGCTTTTTAAGTATAGCCATCGATTTTTCATCGCAACGTATTTCTACTGAGGCTTTGTTCAACTCTTTTACGGTTTCCGGCAAATATCTTTCGGCGATATCCTGATGGACCAGTAGAGTGTCCAGCGCATTGCATACGGTAGGGCGTTGCACTTTGGCGTTATAGACTATTTTTACCGCCTTCTCTATATCTGCCGCCGCATCTACATAGGTATGGCAAACACCGATTCCTCCGGAAACTACCGGCATAACCGCATTATCCCTTACGAATTTAATCAGTCCTGCTCCGCCGCGGGGAACCACCATATCGATATAATCTGACATTTTAAGCATCCGGTTTACCAGTGAACGGTCGGTATTTTCGATAACCTGGACGATACCTTCAGGCAGCCCGGCTCTGTTTATGGCATCCTGTATTACTTTTGCCAGAGCCATATTGGAATGGATAGTTTCTTTTCCGCCTCTTAAAATGCAGCCGTTGCCTGATTTAATACACAGGCTGGCGATATCGACAGTAACGTTGGGGCGGCTTTCGTAAATAGCGCCAATCACTCCCAGAGGAACGCGTTTTTTCCCGATCATAAGACCATTTTCCATTGTGTGCATTTCCGTTACTTCGCCGATTGGGTCCGGCAGGGAGGCAACAGTTAAAACATCCTTTGCCATACCCTGCAAGCGGTCTTCGGTCAGCAGTAGCCTGTCCAGCATAGCGGTATTCATGCCTGATGCTTCGGCTTCGGAATAATCTATCTTGTTGGCTGCTAGAATATCATCGCTTTTTGCGATTAAATCGGAGGCAATATTTTTCAAGGCTTGATTTTTTAAGGGAGTACCGATATATGCCATACGTTTGGAGGCTGACTTTGCCGCTTTGGCTATATTTTCCAGTTCTGCATTTATTGTATCCATTTTAATTCTCCCTCTTAATGGTAAAAGTCTGCTCTATTATATACTTCTAATCCTGGTAAAGGGAAATAATATATATTTTTATTCTATCGTCATTTTGGAGGGAGTGAAGTGGCCGAATTATCGTAAATGATGGATGAGGGTCAACGCAATCGTTGTCTTACAACCATATCGATTGTTTCACATACGCCGTTGAAATTTTTATTTATGTCGATATTGGTAAACCTTAGCACCTTTAAGCCGAGGCTGTTCAGATATTCTGTACGGTCTTTGTCGTAAATTATT
>JAAYAZ010000143.1 GCA_012719115.1 Dehalococcoidales bacterium | reverse complement strand
TTATGGGAAATATCTTATAGCTCATATCCTTTGGGATTGCTGGATGAAAAAAGGTATAAGATAACGCCATATTAAAAGTGTAACCTATGTGCCTGTACTAAAATGTAACCTTTGTGCCAGTTGCACATACCCCACACAAGATGTTGAGTTCCGGCAAACCGGAACGAAATCCCGATTTATCTGGACTTCATTCGTCCCTCACGAACTCGGTATGACAATTTTGCTGTCTGTCCTTCATTCCCGACCTGTCGGGACTTCCTATCAGATATGCTATGAATTACGCGTTATCTGCTGTAAAGGGCATTACTTTATCGATAGAGCTGACATTACATAACAACATAACCAGCCGATCTATGCCGAGGGCGACACCGCCGCATTCGGGAATAAAGGGTATCGCTTCAAGGAATTTATCCGGCATCTGCATGCGCTTTCCCTGCTCATTTTCGATTTGTTCTATTGCCTCATCGAAGCGTCTTTTCTGCTCATCGGCATCAACCAGTTCGCTGTAAACATTTGCCAGTTCAAGTTGACTGAAAAATATCTCGGCTCTCTCGGCAACATTGGGGTTATCCGGCTTAATACGTGCCAGAGCAGCGGCATATGAAGGGTAGTCTAAAAGCACGGTAGGGTGGTCTTTGGAAAGCCCGGGAATAACTTTTTCCGCCATATCGATATCGAATCTGAGCGGGTCGGGTTGGGTGGTGGGGTCCCATCCGGCAAGTTTGAGGTAAGCATCTTTTACTGTAATTCTGGACCAGGGTGTGGAAATATCGAACTCCAGATTACCGTAATTAATTCTTCTTAATCCCAATTCTTTTGCAAGATATGAAACCAGGTCTTCGATGTGTTGTATTATTACCATATAACCGGCGTCGGCGCAGTACCACTCCAGCATTGTGAACTCGGGGTTATGAAGGCGTCCCTGTTCGCCTTTGCGGAAACAGCGGCTGAACTGGAAGAGTTTTTTATAACCGGCAGCCAGCATACGTTTCATATGCAACTCCGGGGAGGTAGAGAGAAACCAGTCTTCACTCTCGAAAGGAACAATGTAGGGTTCCGGTGCGATTACCGGAACGCGCACAGGTGTTTCCACTTCCAGAAAACCCCTGTCGTCAAAAAACTTGCGGATATGCTTGTAGATTAAAGCTCTGGTCTTTAAATTGGATTCAAGATGAAGGAGATGCTGTTTTTCATCTTCCATTACGCTACTTCTTGTTGATACGCTCTACATATGTTCCGGTGCGTGTGTCTACTTTAATGATATCCCCCACATTAATGAAAGTGGGTACGCCGATAACGGCTCCGGTTTCTATGGTTGCCGCTTTTAGTTGGGGAGAAATGGTTTGCGCCTTGATGGCAACCTCGCTTTCCAGCACTTCGAACTCGATAAAGTTGGGGAGGGTGATATCAATCGGTCTTTCACCGAACATCAGCATATCGACCAGAATACCTTCTTTTAGAAAATCCTTTTTATCGCCGATTTGTGATTCGCTCACAAAAAGCTGCTCGAAGGTTTCCGTATTCATAAATATATAATGGTCGCCGTCTTTATAAAGATACTGCTCCTGCTGGTAGGTGGTTTGGGCTTCCTCTGCTTTTTCTCCTGAATGAAAGGTTTTTTCGGTGGTGGTGCCGTCCAGCAGGTTCCTTAATTTCACCCGGTAGATTGCTCGTCCTTTGCCGGGCTTGGTAAAGTCAACTTCATCCACGCTGCAGGGGATACCGTCGACCAGCAGTTTGGTATTTTTATGTATTTCCGCAACATCCATATAATTCTATTCCTTGTGATTAATTTCTTAAAATTAAATTATAGCAGTAATTGGAGCGCCTGAAAAATTGGCTTTGAAAAAAGAACGATTCCGGCTTTGTTGACGCATAAAGTTTCCAATAACAATCGAATACTTTATCAGCTTATCAAATAATATATGCCTATATCAAACATTCCCATATAAAAATCTAAAAAAGGGAATGCGGTATATTGACATTACTATAGCGATTATGATATAAATGTGTGATTTCTCCGGAGCTGTTATGCCTAAGGAGCACTCTAGGGCAGACAGCCGGCAGATGATATATCTAGACGGCACTACCGGAAACGGTTTTGCTTCCCGTTGGAAAAGGAGAAAAAATGAATTGTTTTCGTATTAATTCTTTTTGCCAGGCCGAAGACTCTGTCTTTTCTCTGCTTTCGTTTGTTTACCGGATGCATGTAATATTTACAGCAGGAAGTGCGCCTGCGTGAAGGAGGGCTGAAGTAAATAAATACAGTTATCGGGATATCAATAAAATATTATTGCAAGGCAACTATTTTACAGGCAAGGGAGTGAAGGATAATTATGAAGAGACTGATAAAAATAATGGCATTTTCAATTGCGATTATGATGATTATGCCGCTGGCAGCATGCACCGCTAATGAAGAAGGTAATATAACGCTGAATATATCATCGGCGGCCAGTGTAACCGATGCTTTGAACGAAGTAAACTCAGTTTATATGGATGCTAACCCCAATGTCACCATTGTTGCTAATTATGCAGCCTCCGGTACGCTGCAAACTCAGATAGAACAGGGAGCGACCTGTGATGTATTCATTTCCGCTGCAGCCAAGCAGATGAATAATCTGGAAAACGGCGGATTAATACTGTCGGATACACGTATAAATATACTTAAAAACAGCATTGTGCTGATTGTAAATAAGAACAGTACTCTTGAAATAGACAGTTTTGAGGATTTGCTCGGGGGCGCCATAAGTTTAATCGCTGTCGGCGACCCTTCTTTCGTTCCTGCCGGAACATATGCCTATCAACTGTTCGAACTTTTGGAAATAACCGATGATTTGGAAGATAAATTGATGCAGGGCAGCACTGTAAGGGATGTTCTGGCTTATGTCGAAACCGGCAATGTCGATGCAGGCATAGTATATTCGACCGATGCAGCCATAACAGACGGAGTTAAGATTGTAGCCACTGCTCCGGATGAAATAAACTCCAAGATTGTTTATCCGGCCGCTATCGTTAAAGCTTCCGAAAATGTCGATGCCGCATCAGAATACCTGGCTTTCCTTTCCGGTTCTGAAGCAATGGCTATTTTTGAAAAATACGGTTTCAGTGCGGCAGTTGAGTAATACAGACATTCATACTAAAATATCAGGTTAAATAAGCATTAGGTAAAATACAATCATGACGGATTATCTGGAACCATTACTGGTATCACTGAAGACAGTTACTGTAACCACCGCAGTCACTTTTTTTCTGGGCATTGCGGCGGCACGCTGGATGGCACGCTATGAGGGAAGGTTCAAAAGTTTAATTGACGGATTATTTATACTGCCGTTGGTGTTGCCGCCGACGGTGGTCGGTTACATTCTTTTACTGGTATTCGGTGTTAACGGTCCTATCGGAAAAACACTCCTGGCACTTGGAGAAAAAATTGTCTTTTCCTGGGAAGCGACCGTTATTGCAGCTACCGTAATGGCATTCCCCATAATGTATATGACGGCTAAAGGGGCCTTTGAGCAGGTGGAACCCAATATCGAAGCGGCCGCGCGTACGTTGGGCGCCGGTGAATGGAGAGTCTTCTGGACAGTTACGCTGCCATTGGCAAAAGCGGGAGTTATTGCGGCGACCGTTTTGGCTTTTGCCCGTTCACTGGGCGAATTCGGCGCCACACTGATGCTGGCGGGTAATATCGCCGGTAAAACTCAAACTATTCCTATTGCAATCTATTTTGCCATACAAGCCGGTGATATGGATAAGGCAATGGTTTTGTGTATCATCGTTCTTGCTATTTCCTTTGTCTCGCTGGCGGCTATAGCGTACTGGAAGGGGATGGCGGCAAAGATGAAGCCGGTTAAGGTAAGCTAGTATTTTGGTCATATCAGCAGGATTAATATGTTAAAGATAGAAGCAAAAAAAGAATTACCGGGGTTTAGCCTGGATGTCAGGCTGACAGCCGAGAGCGGAATACTGGCAATCCTGGGACCTTCCGGCTCGGGAAAAACAATGACCCTGCAGAGTGTTGCCGGTCTTATGAAACCGGATGAGGGCTATGTTGAGGTTAACGGCAGGGTATTGTTCGATTCCAAAAACAAGATTAACCTCCCCGTGCAGAAACGTAAGGTAGGTTTTGTTTTTCAACACTATGCCCTTTTTCCTCATCTGAATGTATGGGACAATATTGCCTACGGATTAAAAGATACACCTAAAGATGAAATTAGAGCGAAAATTAAACAGCTTCTGGAAAATATGAATATCGATGGGCTGGAGGGCCGTTTTCCGCGCCAGCTTTCTGCCGGGCAGCAGCAGAGAGTAGCTATAGCGCGTGCCCTTGCGCCTGAACCGGATGTACTTCTGCTGGATGAGCCGTTTTCGGCACTCGACCCGGTGCTTAAAGAACGTTTGGAACTGGAACTGATGGACTTACAGAATGTATTCGGAGGCAGTATTCTCTTTGTAACCCACGACCTTAACGAAGGTTATAAACTTGGTTCGAATGTGGCGGTTTATCATTCAGGTGCCATTATTCAGCATGATACCAAGGAAAATGTCTTTTCTCATCCGGTTAACCGCGATGTGGCTAAAATGACCGGTATGAGGAATCTAATCGAAGGGGTTATTACCGGCATAGACGGGAAAAATATTACCGTAGATGTTCCTTCGTGGGGAGAAAGCCTTAGAGTAGTCAGTGACAGAGCAGCCAATTATTTCTTGAATCAGGAGATAATTCTGGGGATACGTCCTGAATATATATCGCTGACAGACAAGCCGGGGGAAAACACATTGGCTGCTGCAGTCAGTCATAAAATGGAAGGAATCGCCAGCAGCAATTACAGGCTGCGCATCAAATCGGATACATCGGAAAAAAGATACCTGGAGGCTGTTATTTCTAAATCATCTGCCGGTCCTTTACCTGAAGACAGCGATTGTTATCTTCATCTGCATCCCGAGTTACTGGTTATTATGGCGGAATAATCAATGTTTAAAAACTCCTCTTTCATGCTTAAATCCCATTCAATGCTGTGTGCTTGCGTTCATTTGACAGGTAAGTCATACTAAAGATATTATTTTAGCTATATTATTACGTTATACATAAAAAGAATGATAGATGCGGTTTTATGTAAAAATCATTTTACTAATAACCGCTATTTATTGTTCAAAAATCATAACCCAAACAGTTATCGAGTAATTGAAAGTATAAATGCTTAGTCTTAACCGGCGGTGAAAAGGAGGAGTAAAACCATTGTTTGGTGAAGGAATCCTGGCAAGCACAGATTTTCAGATGAGCCTGTTGTTGTTTGTAGCTCTGGCAGGTTATATGATTGCCCATAGAATCAATCAGTCTGCTGTTGTGGGAATAATACTGGCAGGTATTTTGGTAGGCCCCAGTTTACTGGGTTTAGTAACATATACCGATTTTGTTTCTTCCCTTGCACACCTCGGAGCAGTAGTACTGCTTTTCACAATCGGCTTGGAATTCAGTATAAAAGAAATTGCCAAAGTACGCTATCTGGTTATCGCTTTATGCGGTGTTGTGATACCGGTTTTAGGTGGCTTCTTCACCGCTGAGTTGTTCGGGTTTGATTTTAAAGCGGCAGTGTTTATCGGTGTTGCTCTTGCGGCAACCAGTATTGCAATAACGGCAAATATCTTGCGTGAAATGGGGAAACTGCAGACCGAAGCTGCCAAGGCTATTATCGCGGTCGCTGTGGTGGATGATGTTCTGGCTCTACTGTTCTTATCGATGGCTGAAGGAGTTGTTTCCGGGGAAATTTCGCCGGTCTCGATTCTGATTACGGCTGGCATTGCAATCGCCTTTATAGGTATCGGTATACTGGTGGGTAAGTTGGTTTTTGCTAAATTGATGGTGAAGCTTGACGATACTTCTCTTTGCAATAAATATCCGGAATCCATTTTTATCTTTGCAATTATGACCGCCTTTTTATATGCGCTGGTAGCGGAATGGGTCGGTTTATCGGCTATAGTGGGCTCATTTTTAGCGGGCGCCTCTTTTTCTGAGGTTAGATTGAGCAGGGGGGTGGTATTCAGGGAAGGAGCGGAGCATTTACAGATTATATTTGCATCAATTTTCTTTGCTTCTCTGGGCGTTATAATGGACGTTCATTATATAACACTTGATGTTGTATGGTTTGT
>JAAYAZ010000142.1 GCA_012719115.1 Dehalococcoidales bacterium | reverse complement strand
GGAATCAGCGGGTCTTCATGCATTTCCCTGCCGATACCATGCCCGGTGTATTCACGCACCACCGAGAACCCCCTCGATTCGGCATACTCCTGTACGGCAGCCCCGATATCTCCCAACCTGGCTCCGTCACGCGCAGCAGATATACCGGCGGCAAGCGCCCCTTCGGTAACCCGCATAAGCTCAGCCGCTTTAGGACTGATATCACCCACTCCCACTGTTAAGGCGGCATCTCCCTGGAAACCGTCATATATAGACCCGAAATCCATCGAGACGATATCGCCGTTTTTAATAATTTTATCGCCGGGAATACCATGAACGATTTCCTCGTTTACCGAAACACAAACGCTGGCCGGGTAACCATAGTAACCCTTAAAGGAAGCTTTTGCTCCCAGCCTCTTTATTTCTCTTTCGGCTATCACATCCAGTTCCTTAGTTTTCATTCCCGGCTGCACGCTGTTTTTCAACACATGCAATACTTCAGCTACAATCCGTCCGGCTATTCGCATAGTCGCGATTTCCTTTTCGGATTTTATTTTTATACTCATAAATTGTTTTCAGGCTTTCTCGCGAAGAGCCTTAATTATCCTCTGTGTTATTTCCCCGACTTCACCCTCCCCGTCAACCTCAACCAATCTACCGGTATTCCGATAGTATTCAATCAGGGGAGCGGTCTCATTAAAATAGACCTTCAGCCGGTTTTTAATCGTTTCCAGATTGTCATCCGGACGTTGATAGAGCTCACCGCCGCATTTGGAGCATTTTTTCTGTTCTTCTGTTAAAGCTCCTTGAATGCTGTAAGGTGACTGGCAACTGCGACAGACCCAGCGTCCGCTTAAGCGCCTTATCAGTTCCTGCTCATCAACCTTAATATAGACTACACTGTCTATCTTCTTATTTTCTTTTTCAAAAGCCTCGTCAAGCGCTTCCGCCTGCCCCAGATTTCTGGGGAAGCCATCGAGAATAACCCCGTTTTGGCTTTCGGGTTCAGACAGCTTATTTAAAACCATCTGCACTGTTATTTCATTGGGGACTAAAGTCCCCTTTTCCATATATTCCTTGACCTTTTTCCCGAGGTCATCTCCCCGCTCTACAGCCTGACGGAATAAATCTCCCGTCGCTATGGATATCAATCCAAACTCTTTTGCAACCCCGATAGCCTGAGTTCCTTTACCCGCTCCCGGAGCCCCAAGGAATATAATATACATTTTATTCTCCCTGGTGCTTGTGTTATTTTATAAAGCCTTCGTAACGTCTCATTGAAAGCTGAGCTTCCATCTGCTTCATGGTATCCAGCACAACACCGACAACAATCAGTAATCCGAAGCTGGAAAGCACCATATTGCTGACACCGCTTACCATACTTACAATGAAAGGCATTATTGCTACAACAGCCAAAAATAGTGCCCCACCCCACGTGATGCGTTCAATCACACCCGTAAGATAGGTAGCCGTTTGCTTTCCCGGCCTGATACCAGGCACAAACCCCCCTTGCCTTTGAAGAACACCCGGAAGGTCCTGCTGCTGGAATATAACCATAGTATAAAAGAACGCAAAAGCGAACACCAGCACAAAGTAAAACGCCCAGTATATAATTCCTAACGGCAAAGCCGTATCGGCGCTGAATATCTGTACCACCCAGTACCAGAAGTTCTGTGCTTCCACATCCTGAAAATAGCTCCCTATAATACCGGGGAACATTACCAAAGCCATAGCAAATATCAAAGGTATCATACCTGCGGTATTAACCCTCAAGGGTATATGGCTGGAACCGGACTGACGGTACATACGCCCGCTCTTAAATACGCTCTTGGCATACTGAACCGGGATACGCCTGTGAGCTTCTGTAAAGATTACTATCAATACTGTCGTTGCCAAACCTACCACGAAGAAGGTCAACAACCCGGCCAGCTGCCCCTGTTGTGCAGCTAAAAATGAATCCCCGACCATCTCAGGCAACCCGGCAACAATACCGGCGAAGATGATAATCGAAATTCCGTTGCCGATACCATACTCGGTGATTTGCTCACCCAGCCATACCAGGAACATCGTTCCGGCTATCATGGTAATAATCATGGAAACGGTTAACAGTACATCAGCCTGTGCCACCGCACCGGCATTCTGCAAAACAACCAGTTGCCCGTAACCTGCCAGCCCGGCAAGCGGAATCGTCAACCAGTGTGTGATATTGTTTATTTTACTTTTACCGGCCTCACCTTCCTGGGATATAGCCTGTAATTTGGGAATAACCGGCGTCATTACCGTCATAATAATTGAAGCCGTGATATAAGGATAAACGCCCATAGCGGCAACACTGAAATTCTGCATTGCCCCGCCGCTGAAGAGGTCCATCATTCCCAAAAGAGAGTTATTTTCAAACAAAGCCGCCAGGGCGGCAGAATCTACTCCGGGAAGAGGGACATGCGCTATCAATCGGAATACAACCAGTATTCCGAATGTAACCAGAAGACGCCGCCTCAAATCGGGCAGTCTGAAGGCATCAATAGCTGCCTGCAGAAGCCTGGGCTTAGCCATTAGCCACCTCTGTCACCGTACCGCCTGCCGCTTCTATTTTAGCTTTGGCAGCCGCCGAAAACTTATCGGCTTTGACGTTTAAGGATTGATTTAAATCCCCGCGTGAAAGTATTTTTAGCGGCTTTTTGGTGTTTTTTATAATACCCGCCTCAACTAATTTATCCGCTGTAATCTCGCTGCCGGCCTCAAAACCATTGAGACTGCTCAAGTTGACTACTTCATATTCAGTTTTAAAAATGTTGGTAAATCCGCGTTTGCGCGGCAGGCGTTTGATTAAAGGCAACTGCCCGCCTTCAAAACCCGGCCTTACCTTATTGTTTCCGGCGCGCGATTTCTGTCCTTTGCAACCCCTGCCGGAATATGTACCATGCCCGCTGCCGTTTCCACGGCCGACACGCTTACGATCTTTTTTGGAACCCGTTGCCGGTGATAATAATTCCTGCCTCACTAGTTTGCTTCCTCCACTTTAACCAGATGCCTTACTTTCTGAATCATTCCCCTGATGGCATATGAATCTTCCAGCACAACACTCTGATTCAATCGTTTAAAACCCAGTGCGGTTAAAGTCCTCTTTTGGTCTTCGGCATAACCGATACCGCTTTTAACCAGTGTAATGCGTAACTTAGACATCCGCAACCTCCTCCGCCTCTGCAGTATCGCTTACAATGCCTTTGCGTCTGGCAATCTGCACTTTGGGGTCCTTGAACTGGCTGAGCCCCAAAATAGTAGCTTTTGCCACATTTGTTTTGTTGGCGCTCCCCAGAGATTTTGTCAGGATATCCTTAATTCCGGCTGCCTCTACAACTGCTCTGACGCTGCCGCCGGCAATAATGCCGGTACCGGGAGACGCCGGCTTTAAGAGAACTTTCGCCGCTCCAAATTTAACAACGGTTTCATAAGGAATGGTAGTACCCGATAGTTGAACCTTTATCAGACTCTTTTTGGCAACAGCGCCGGCTTTGTTTATGGCATCGGGAACTTCAGCTGATTTCCCGGTTCCGATACCTACATGACCTTTGCCGTCACCGGCTACCACAAGAGCGCTGAAACTGAGACGTTTGCCGCCCTTGACAACCTTCGAAACCCTGTTAAGGTAGATAAGTTTATCGTTTAACACCATTTCCGATGGGTCTATTCTATTTTTTATTACAAGCTTCTTGGCCACTGCTATAACCCTTCCTTAGAATTTTATTCCGCCCTTACGAGCTCCATCAGCCAGAGTTTTAACTCTGCCGTGATATTTGTATCCGCCACGGTCAAACACTACCTGTGTTATTCCGGCTTCCAAAGCCCGCTTGGCTACTAAAAGACCGACCATTTCAGCCTGATCTGATTTTTTCTTTCCGTCCGTATCCTTAACGATTTCAGGGTCGACCGTCGAAGCCGACACAAGCGTGCACCCCTTAGTATCATCGATAACCTGCGCATAAATATGCACCAGGCTGCGATATACACACAGACGCGGCCTCTCGGCAGTCCCGCTTATTTTTGCACGAACTCTGGCATGCCTTTTATAACGTCCAGCTCTAGCTACATCTTTTCTCACTACTTCTTACCCCCTCCGGCTTTACCAGTCTTACCGGCCTTAAGACGTACAACTTCTCCGGCATATCGGACACCTTTACCCTTGTAATGATCCGGCGGATGCACTCTGCGCACCTCTGCAGCAAACTGTCCGACCTTCTCTTTATCAATCCCCTGTACTTTTATCTTGGTTTGACCATCCAGCACAACGGATATCCCCTCGGGCAGATCAAATTCAACAGGATGCGAAAAACCGATGCGTAAAACCAGCTTTTGCCCCGACATTTCAGCACGGTAACCGACACCGACGATTTCCAGATTTTTTTCAAAACCGTCGCTGACGCCTTTTACCATGTTGTCAAGCAAAGTCCTGGTCAATCCATGCATGGCACGATGCTTCCTATCATCACTCGGACGGCTGACGGTAAGAGTGCCTTCATCCATTCCAATCGTCATTTCCTCATTGAAACAACGCTCCAAAGCGCCCTTCGGACCGGTTACATTAACCTTATTATTCTCAATTTTTACCGCTACGCCCGCAGGCACAGCTATTGGCATTTTTCCTATCCTAGACATATATAATTGTACCTCAAGATTTCTTTACCAGACATAGCATAAAAGCTCGCCGCCAATTCCCTGGTGCCATGCTTTTTTGCCTGTCATAACGCCCTTTGATGTTGAAATTATGGAAATCCCTAATCCGCCGTAAACACGAGGAATCTCACTATTCTGTACATAAACCCTCAAACCGGGCTTACTTATCCTCTTTAAACCTGAAATCATCGGCTGGTTTTTTTCAGCATATTTCAGGACTATTTTTATCTGTCTTTGCGTACGGCCACCAACAACCTCATAATCAGCAATAAAACCCTCCTGTTTGAGGATTTTAGTTATATACAGCTTCATCCTTGAGGATGGTATAGGGACCGAATCATGCCGCGCCATCCCGGCGTTGCGTATTCGTGTTAACATATCTGCAATTGGATCTGTGACAGCCATCCCCTGTACTCCTTATTTTTACATTTAACCAGTCTGTCTACCAGCTGGCTTTTTTTACTCCCGGAATCTGTCCGGCCAGGGCTAATTTTCTAAAGCATATGCGGCATACACCAAACATTCTGATATATGCGCGCGGCCTGCCGCACAAACGACAGCGATGGTGTTCCTGTACCTCGAACTTGGGAGCGCGTTGTGATTTTGCTATTTTTGATTTCTTTGCCACTTATTCTTCCTCTTTCGTAAAAGGCATTCCGAGCGTTTCCAAAAGCTGCCGCCCTTCTTCATCTGTCCTGGCTTTGGTAACAATCGTAATTTCCAAACCCCTTAATTTATCTACAGCTTCAAAACTGATCTCCGGGAAATAAGTCTGTTCTTTAAATCCGAGTGTATAATTACCAAAACCGTCGAAACCGTAGCGCGGCACACCGTTGAATTCCCTGATACGCGGCAGTACAACATTCATAAGTTTATCAAGGAAGTCGTACATCCTTTCACCGCGCAGCGTTACCTTTAAGCCTATAGGCATCCCTGCCCTTAGTTTAAAAGCAGCAATAGACCTCTTGGAACGGGTAATCACCGGGTGCTGTCCACAGATAGCTACCAGATCTCTTTCGGCAGCTTCCATCGCTTTGGCATTGGTGATAGCTTCACCCATACCGATGTTAATAACTACCTTTTCAAGACGCGGTACACGCAAAACATTGGCATATCCGTATCGTTCCATTAATCCGGGAACAACCTCATTCTTATATTTCTCTTTCAAAACCGCCATTTAATCAATCACCTCCTGGCAAGATTTACAATAACGTACCTTCTTGCCATCCTCCAGCTCTTTATAACCAATGCGTACCGGGTTATGACATTTCCCGCAAAGCAGCATCACATTTGAAATATTGATGGACTCTTCCCGTTCGATAATGCCGGCTTGTCTTGCCTGACCGGTCGGACGGGCATGCCTTTTTATAAAGTTTATTCCTTCTACAAGAATACGATTTTTCTTGGGAAAGACAAATCTGACCTTTCCCTTCTTTCCCCTGTCTTTTCCGGCAATCACCAGAACAGTATCATTTTTCCTGATATTCATTTCTACTAATAACTCCCTACAATACCTCTGGTGCCAGCGAGATAATCTTGGTAAAATTCTTATCTCTCAGTTCCCGGGCAACCGGGCCAAAGATTCTGGTCCCTTTGGGATTACTTTCATCAGCAAGTATAACTGCCGCATTTTCATCAAATTTTATATATGAACCATCCGGGCGCCTGTAAGGACATGCACAGCGTACAATAACCGCCTTTACAACCTCCCCCGATTTCACCTGGGCTTCGGGAATGGACTTTTTTACCGCCGCAACGATTACATCGCCAACTACAGCATACTTCCTTCCCGTACCGCCCGGCACATTGATGCACATCAATTGTCTGGCACCGGTATTATCTGCAACTTTAAGTCTGGTATAGGTTTGAATCATCTGAGTATATCCCTTTTAGATTATTTCTTGAGGTTTAACCTCAGCCACTTCTTTTCTGCTTATTATTTCCGACACTCTCCATCTCTTATCCTTGGAAAGAGGGCGTGTCTCGATTATCTTTACTTTATCGCCAAGTTTGCATGTATTGGTTTCGTCGTGAGCCTTATACTTAACAACTTTCTTTAGTGTCTTACCGTATAACGGGTGCCGCTTTAGTGTTTCGATTGCAACAACCGCCGTCTTATCCATCTTAACGCCTACAACATGGCCGATTCTGACTTTTTTATTAGTTTCCATAGCTCTTTCCTACCTTATCCCCAGTTCTCTTTCACGTATAATTGTTTTCAACAGAGCGATCTCTTTTTTAGCCCTGGGTGGCTCGCGATGATTCTTCAACTGCTTGGTGGCAGCCTGAAAACGCAGGTTAAAGAACTCTTTATAGGCATCATCCAGCTTCTTTTTTAATTCCTCGTCCCCGAGAGCTCGTAATTCTTTAACTTTCAACTTGATCTAACTCCTTTTGTTCCGAGCCTCCGGCAACTTCAGCCCCGGTGTCTTTAACCAAAAACTTGGTTTGAATAGGCAGTTTATGTGCCGCAAGACGCATCGCTTCCTTGGCTATATCTTGCGGAACACCGCCAAGCTCGAATAATATTCTACCGGGCTTTACTATAGCTACCCAATGGTCGGGTGAACCCTTACCGCCTCCCTGCCTGGTTTCAGCCGGTTTCGCAGTAACGGGATGGTCCGGGAAAATCCTTATCCATACCTTGCCGCCACGACGAATAAACCGGACCATGGCACGCCTGGCGGCTTCAATCTGTCTGGCAGTTATCCACGCCGGCTCGACTGTCTGTAGTGCAAAATCTCCAAATGCTATTGTCGCCCCGGCATTAGCCTTGCCGCGACGGTGTCCTTTATGACTTTTTCGGTATTTTACCCGTTTTGGTTGTAACATTGGTCTCCCCTCTAACTATCAAAATCGGAGGCTAAGCCTCGTCACTTGCATCCTTTTTCTTGGCTCTTGTCTTTACCGGCTTTTCGCCGGTTTCTTCGGCTGCTTCAGCCTCTTTCTTTTTCTTTGCCGGTTTCTTGGTAGCCTCTTCAGATACTTCAGCCTCTTTCTTCTTAGCAGGTTTCTCGGCAGTATCTTTAGCCACAGCTTCTTTCTTTACCGGTTTTTCCGTTTTTTCTTCGGATGCCTCTTCTGTGGTTTTACTTTCTTTCTTCTTCTTAGGTTTTTCTACTTTTTCG
>JAAYAZ010000141.1 GCA_012719115.1 Dehalococcoidales bacterium | reverse complement strand
TATATCGGCATGTTTGCTCATAAAATACATCTTTTTTATATTATTGTTTTTATTTCATTTAGCAGCCTATTACTTGTTTGTTCAGGGTAGAATAGGCTTTGCCTGATATTATTCCTTAACCCTGTAATAAGCTCCGTAAAGGCAGGCTTTGCAGTAGGGTGTATCGTCTTTAAAGACTGCCCTTCCATCCATTACCCTCTCTTTGCAGACGGAACAAACCGCTCTTTCTTTGGCACTGCCCGGTAAGTCATTTTCAGGTATATCAACTTCAACTCTTTCTAAAAGCAGCATTTCTTCATCCGGCGTTTCAGAAACCAGCTTAAGGACCTCATCGACAGAAAGATCCTTGGGAAAATCCTTTGTAGTTGTTACACGATATGCTTCTCCTGTGGACAGACGTACAAAGGTAGCTGCGAATTTGCCGTAATCAACGTATTTAAGAGATCTTTTACCAAGCCCGCAGCCGGAAACTCCCTGCACTGCGTCAGTCATGCAGCGGTCGGTCTCGACATAAACAATTAAATCTTTGTGTTTTTTAATATAAGGGTCGAACCCAAGTTTACGCATTGCCGCCAGGGCGGATTTGGTGCCCATTGCGATTCCTACACATACATGCCCGTGAAATTCTTCAATTTTCTTAACAAAATAGTAAAAATCATCTATTTCTTTAGCGCTTACTGCCATTATCAAATATCCCCTTTCATTATTATATATAAGATACAGCTAATCGATTGGAACGCATATCTTGCGGTTTATATCCGAATCCAATTGTAATACTTTTACTTTTATTCCGTAAATATTATACAGGTTTTGCTCAGTTACCACTTCATCCGGAGTGCCGAAGGCCAAAAACTTCCCGTTATTCATAATAGCGACCTTATTCGCCACCAAAAAGACATGGTCGGGAAAATGGGATGTCATAATCGAAGGCAATCCGTTTGTGGTTATTTCCTTTAGTATACTTAAAAAGCGGTTTTGATTGCCAAAATCAAGGTGTGAGGTAGGCTCGTCCAGAAGTAATACGGATGTCTTTTGTGCCAGCACACGGGCGAACATTACCATTTGCCTCTCTCCTCCGCTGATATTGGTATAAGGCCTTTCACGTAAATGGTAGATATTCAGTTGCCGCAAGGCTTCGCGGCATATTTCAATATCTTCTTCGGATGGTGTGGACATCAAGCCGATATAGGCAGTTCTTCCCATGAGAACGGCATCCATAACAGTATAAGGAAAAGTAGGGGCGTGTAACTGGGGAATATAACCGATGTTTTTGGCAATATCATGACGCTTCATTTGACTGATGTCATTATCGTCGATTACTATTTTGCCGTCCGTAATGGTAAGCAAGTTGGCAATGCATTTCAATAGTGTAGTTTTTCCGCATCCGTTGGGCCCCAGTATACATAGATTATCCTCGTCTGACAGGCTGAAACTTATTTCATTGAATACGTCGTCTTTACCGCCGAAATATCTGAAGGCGACATTCTCTACTTCTAATTTTATACCCATCCCTGTTTACCTCTTCTAATTAAATAAAGGAAGAACGGAACTCCGACTATGGCAGTTAATATACCAATTGGAATCTCGACAGACAGGGCGGTGCGGCAGATGTTATCTATAAGCAGCATATATATTCCACCCAGTAATGCTGAAACCGGAAGCAGTTTTTTATTGCAG
>JAAYAZ010000140.1 GCA_012719115.1 Dehalococcoidales bacterium | reverse complement strand
GAAGAACAGGAATCTACTGTTCAGATGCTTGAAACTGGTATTAAGGTTATCGACCTCATCACTCCTTTTGCCAAGGGTGGAAAGGCCGGTCTTTTAGGTGGTGCCGGTGTAGGCAAGACGGTTATTATCCAGGAGCTTATTCGAAATATTGCCACTGAACATGGCGGCTATTCAGTCTTTGCCGGTGTAGGAGAACGTTCACGTGAAGGAAACGACCTCTGGAAGGAAATGGATGAATCCGGTGTGCTGGCAAAAACAGTTATGGTATTCGGACAGATGAACGAACTTCCTGCTGTACGTTTACGCGTTGCTCTTACCGGCCTTACAATGGCTGAGTATTTCCGCGATGTTCAAAAACAGGACGTTTTGATGTTTATTGATAACATTTATCGTTATACACTGGCCGGTATGGAGGTTTCGGCTTTGCTTGGGCGTATGCCCTCCGCGGTCGGTTATCAGCCCACTTTGGCAACAGAGATGGGTCAGCTTCAGGATCGAATTACTTCTACGAAACAGGGTTCGATTACTTCATTCCAGGCTATTTATGTCCCTGCGGATGATTACACTGATCCGGGCGTGGTGGCAACATTCGGTCATCTTGATTCTGTTATTGCACTTGAGAGATCATTGGCGGAACAGGCTCTTTATCCTGCTGTGGATCCGTTGTCTTCGAACTCGAGGATTTTGGCTCCGGAAAACGTCGGCGAAGAGCACTACTTTGTTGCCCGTGAAGTACAAAGGATATTACAGAGATACAAGGATTTACAGGATGTTATCGCTATTCTCGGTATGGAAGAACTAAGTGAAGACGATAAACTTACTGTTTACCGTGCGCGCAAGATACAGAGATTCTTAACACAGCCGTTCTTTGTAGGTGAGGTATTTACCGGACGCCCGGGTAAATATGTTCCTATAGCTGAAACTATCAGAGGATTCAAAGAAATACTCGATGGCAAGCATGATGATTTGCCCGAGCAGGCTTTCTATATGGCCGGTACTATTGATGATGTTATCGAAGCTGCCAAGGCATTGCAAGCGGAGTAGATAGAAGCGGGGGCTTAAAATGACTACAATTAAACTGGATATTGTTACAGCAGAACGCTCGGTTTATTCCGACGAGGTTGATATAGTGATAGCGCCGGGTATCGACGGGGAACTGGGTATTTTACCCAAACACACACCATTGATGACGATGTTACAGCCGGGTGAGTTAATAGCGCGTAAAGGGAAAGAGGAATATTCTCTGGCTATTTCCGGTGGATTTCTGGAAGTACGTCCGGACAGGGTAATCGTACTGGCCGATTCCGCTGAAAGAGCGGATGAAATTGATATATCAAGGGCTGAAGAAGCAAAGAAGCGCGCTGAAAAATTAATGTCTGAAAAATATACATCAGGCGAAGATGTAGGTGGCGCGGAGGCTGCCTTACGCCGTTCTTTAGTCAGACTAAAAGTTGCGGAACGAAGAAAGAAGAGATCGCCGCGTATTTAGTCACTTAGAGTTTATAAATGCCACACAAAAAAAGGATGGGAAAATACCCATCCTTTTCTGTTTGCTGAAATATCAACTTAATACTCAAAGATTTAAACAAACCAACCCAGCGGCTCATATAAGTCTAAACAAGTTAATCCCGATTTGTTAATACAAAACTAAATTATATCAAGTGTAGCTCGAGTTCCGGCTTTTGCAGCTTTCACTCTGATTAAGGTCCTAATAGCTTGAGCTATTCTACCCTGTTTACCGATAATTCTGCCTTTGTCCTCGTCGGCAACCTGCAATTTAAGAGTAATTCCTTCCTCGCTTTCTTCCTCAGTCACAACCACAGCATCCGGTGAGTTTACAAGAGACTTTGCGATGTATTCTACCAGTTCTTTCATTATTTCTCCTTTGTCGCCTTAAACTTATCTAAAATACCTGCTTTTTTAAGCAGACGACTAACGGTAACTGTGGGTTGGGCGCCCTGACCTAACCATTTAAGAGCTTCCTGCTCATCAATATTAACCGTTTCCGGTTCGGTCATTGGATCGTATTGACCAATAATTGAAATAAACGCTCCGTTTCTGGGCGAGTGCGAGTCGGCAATAACAATACGATATGCCGGCTTTTTGGGTGAACCTATACGTCTTAATCTAATTTTTACCATATTTTAAAATTCTTTCCTACCTTACTTTCGTGATATTATGCAACAAAATATACGTGCCTGTCAACAGTATTTGCATATAAAATGTGAATAAAACGTTTGTCGTTAACTTTTACAGTATATATAATAAAGATTATGAATGACAAATACCTATGGAAGGGGGAAATTAATCCACGTAAAGCTATCTCTATGCAGAAAGAAATGGCGGAAAATGTAAAAGCATACGGAGAAG
>JAAYAZ010000139.1 GCA_012719115.1 Dehalococcoidales bacterium | reverse complement strand
TGTCACAAAAAATATCAAGCCGAAACATAGCGTGTACCAGTTCAGTTTGTTAAAGCGGATGCACAGGTAAAGCACCAGAGAGATTACGGTTGTGGCAATAACACTGAGCAGGATATGGATATCGTACGACCATGAAATTAAAAACAGCGCCAGCGCCGGGTAGAAAGTGGAATAGAGAATCTTTTCTCCCACCAGCGAACCGAGGCTGAGTGTATCCCTGCCCTTGAATCCCCATATCAAGGCGGTCGAGGTTTCCGGTATGGCAGTGGCAGCCGGTACTATGATTAAAGCCAAAGCGAGTGCGCTCAGTCCTATGCCGGCCGAGAGTGTTTCCACTGTTCCCACCATTCTTTCCGAACCGATATACAGAAGTCCGATGGCTACCAGCAACTGAAGCACCGCTAAAGCCATCCTTCCTTTAGAGGCTTTGGGAAGAATACGGCAAAAATAGGGGGCTTCGGCGTTTTCTATCTGCTCGGCGTTCTTTCTCTTGTACATTGTCCATATGTAATAAACGAAAGCGCCCAGAAAAATTGCCGCAAAGATATAATTGACGATTACGCTATCAGTAAAAGCCGGCACAAGTGTCAGCGGAAAGAGTATGGTTACAAACAGAAAAGGAGTGGCCAGTGACTTATCGACAGTCATATGACCGCTGGTTCTCTTTTTAAGTAACAGCCCAAGCAGTATGGCGACACCCACCAGTCCGTATGAGAGGCTGGATGCCATAAACGGCTGTCCGTAAATGGTGCCGACCCCTATTTCATGCCCCATACCATCGCTGAAGGCAAATATGGCAACCAGAAAAACCACCATTTCCGGTATCGATGTAAAAAGCGGAGCGATAATAGAACCGACGAAAGAACAGCCGAGCCTTAACTGGCCGGCTATCCATTCGATAGCGTTGGTAAAAATCAGCGCCGCTATAAAAACCAGAACCATTGTCCCAAGTAGTGTCAGTATTGTTTCCGTCATTTTATTCCTGCTTAAATAAGTATTCTTGTATATTACTGTAATTCGAATTATATATTATGACTGAACTTTTAATCAGTAGCAATTATACTGGATTACCATCTTGCTGCCAAAATCGAACAGTCCTGCGTTTTAGCAGGACTGTTCGATTTGTCGTTAAAACAATAACTTTAGTTAATCTTCCCAGCCGCCGCCTCTACCCATTCTTGTGAAACAAAAAACGAGGCCGCCTATGAGAAGTGCCCATACAACTATCGTTGAAATGATTGCTCCAGCTTCCATTATTCTCCCTCCTTAGGACCTTTGGTTTTCATACGGCCCAGTACAAAACTCAAAATGAGTGTTATACCCAGAATCAACCAAATAATATGTGAACCGTTAAACGGACCGATTTGATATCCGCCGTATGCTTCGGGAATATCTACCATAAAACCGCCGTAGATAACGACAAAAGTCATAGCGATGGGTATTACCAGCTTGATTACCCAATCCCACCAGGCGCCGAACTTGAAATCAGAAGTGGCATTGAGATATTCCCTGAGTTTTTTGGCTCCGAAAACCCAGCCGACTATAATACAGGAAATAATTCCGGTAATCAGAAGTCCGTAGAATGAAACGGCTTTGTCAACAATATCCAGCCAGTACAGACCGGCCTGGCTTGTAAACAGGATGCCCAGCAGGAACCCGGCGATACAGACAATCAGAGTAGATTTTTTCAGGCTCCAGCCCAGTTTATCCCGCAGCGGAGCGGCAACGCCGCCGTGTGCCAGGAAGAAAGCCGAATCCAATCCCAGGAAGAACAGACAGAAGAAGAACACAAGCCCGATAACGCCGTTTAGCGCCGGCATCATAGATATAGCTGCCGGGAAGGTTATAAACGCCAGTCCTAAACCGGAAGCAGCGACATCTGTAGCGCCAACCGATAATGCATGCATTAAGAATCCGACTATGCTGAATACGGCAAAACCGGCAAAGAATGCTGTGGCGCTGTCGGCAAAAGTTGTGATTGCGGCATTGTTATTGACATCTGATTTCTTAGCCATAAAGCTACCGTAGGCGTACATACCAGCCATACCTACTGACAATGAGAAGGCTACCTGGCTGAAAGCTGCAAACCATACGCCTCCGTCTGTTAATACGCTGAAATCTGTCGATAAATAGTAATTGAGCCCGTCGACTGCGCCGGGAAGCGTAATGCCACGGATAAAGAGTATAACCAGTAAAGCCCAAGGAATGGTTACAGTCCATACTACCACTTTACCGATCACTTTGGCTCCCTTAAACATAATAAAGAACATCAGCACCCATATAACGGCTAACAGAGCAAGAGTGAGCCAAACCTGTGCTCCGAAATCAGTGGGGCCGGAAGAAATCTGTAAAATGGTATCATAAAAATACCCGGTGGTACTTTCAGCCGCCGCCTGTCCCGTGCCCCATGCCATGGTAATCGAATCGATGGCATATCTTAAAGCCCAAGCCATTACCACTGTATAATAGGCGACAATCAAAAAGGCGACAAAAACGGGCCACCAGCCTGCCCATTCCCACTTCTTGCCGATGCCTTCGAATACACCGGGTGCTCCCTTCTGGAAGTATTTCCCCATACCGAATTCCATCATCAGCCAGGGGATACCCAGTATTATGAGCCCGATAATCCAGGCAAATAAAAAGGCGCCTCCTCCATATTCATATGTCATGTAAGGAAAGCGCCAAACGTTACCCAGCCCTATGGCTGAGCCGATCGCTGCGAAAATAAAGAGCGACCTACTACCCCATCTTTCTCTTTTTACTTCCATTGTTTGATCCTTTTCTACCTTCCTTCTAATAGATTTTTAAAACCAAGATAAAAAATGACTCTAACTTATACCTCCTTTGTCACGGATTTTTATTAAAAAGCTATTTGAGCTTCCTATAGCAAAACTACCGCACCGGAGTAAACCGGAAGTAAAATAAAAGTAAAGCAATAACAAAATATTCGCAATTTTAATAAACTTTTAGTAATGTGTCAATAGCTATCGTGAGTGAACCGGGTGTATTTTTGCTTAAATACAATAATTAATAAAAAAAATAACATGAATATACCGTTTGCCTTTAGAAAAAATGGGCAATTCGAATAGAGTTCATTCTTGGAGTATAATGTGCCTAATTTGTTTTTGAAAAGGGGAATGTGATGGCAAAAAACGTAATAAAAAAAGACCTGCGTTTTGCAGTAATCCCGAAGGTAGTTCATCCCTGGTTTGATGAAGTTAACAGGGGAGCAATGGCTCAAGCCGGTTTGTTGGAAAAACAGCTGGGCATAAAGATAGCGGTTGAATATTTAGCCCCCGAAAAAGCGGATTTATCCATTCAACAAGCTATCTTTGATAAAGCAATAGCTTCCGGTTATGACGGAATTGCCATCGACCCCCTCGATAAGCTGTTCAATATGAAGTCAGTCACTGATATTAAAAACAAAGGCATTCCTGTTATTGTTTTCGATTCCCCGGCGCCGGTGGCGGGTGTATTAAGCGTCGGCAATAATTTTACTCAACAGGGAACGGTGGCTGCCGAACGGCTGGTTAAACTGCTGGAAGAAAAGGGAAAAGTTGCCGTTATGCAGGGATATCCGAGCGCTCCGAACCACAATGAGCGATATGTGGCGCAGATAGCAGTTCTTAAAAAACATCCGTCGATAGAGATTGTGGATGGAGGTATAGATAACGACGATATACAAGAAGCAAAAAAGCAGGCTCTTGCAGTTCTGAATTCGCACCCCGACCTGAATGGATACCTGTGCTGCGATGCCTCCGGTCCGATAGGAATTGCCGAAGCGATAAAGGAAGCAAACAGAGTGGGGAAGGTTAAAGTTGTCAGTATGGATGGAATCAAGCCCATTCTCCTGGCAATCAAGGAAGGCATTATTGAATCATCGGTGGCTACCATTCCCGGAATGCAGGGCTCGTTGTCGATTCTGATGCTGTGGCAGGCTTCGCTGGGAGTGCAAATGCCGCGTAAAATCGATACTAATATCGATATCATCACGCAGGAAAACGTGGACAGTTTTCTGGCTTCAGCTGTGTGAAGGGTAAAGAATCAGCTTCAAAAAATGGTACCCCTGGTGAGACTCGAACTCACGACACGCGGTTTAGGAAACCGCTGCTCTATCCACTGAGCTACAGGGGCACAGTTATGTAATCGTGTTTGATAGTGATACCAACAGAAATTGTAGCAACAAAGGCATGTTTTGGCAACTTGAACACCCATTCTTACGTAGTGCATTAAAAAAAGACCGAAAAAATTTAAAAAGTGTTGACATCAGGCACAAAATATTGTAATTTTGAATATGAGTGCTTGTGTGCGTTGCTATTTTTTCGGGAGGCTGACAATGTATGCCGGTT
>JAAYAZ010000138.1 GCA_012719115.1 Dehalococcoidales bacterium | reverse complement strand
TTCCGTTTCGACGCATCGCGGCTGTTACGGTGAATGCAATTTCTGCGCCATTACGGTTCATGAAGGACGAACTGTGCAATGGAGGAGCCAGAAATCTGTGCTGTCCGAAGTCGAGAAAATCGCATCACTTCCCGACTTCAAAGGATATATTGTTGATGTCGGCGGACCGACTGCCAATATGTACGGCTATGAATGCGCTAAAAAACTAAAAACCGGCAGCTGTAAAGACAAACGCTGCCTCTATCCCGAAATTTGTACGTCAATGAAAGTAAATCACAATCCCCAGATTGAATTACTAAAGGCAATAAGACGTATAAAAGGGGTTAAGAAGGTTTTTGTAGCTTCCGGTATCCGGTATGACCTTCTGCTAAACGATAAAAAATACGGCAAAGAGTATCTGGATGAACTGGTAAAATACCACATTTCCGGACAGATGAAAATCGCCCCGGAACATACCGAGGACAGCGTACTACAAAGAATGGGGAAACCCGGCAAGGCGCTTCTGCTACAATTTAAGGGATTGTTTGAGAATACCAATCGCAGGTTAAAAAAACAACAATTCCTGACATATTATTTAATTGCAGCCCACCCCGGCTGCACGCTTAACGATATGAAAAGCTTGAAAAGATTTGCCGGACGGGAGCTTAAAATGAATCCCGAACAGATACAGATATTCTGCCCGGCTCCATCAACCTATTCGGCATTGATGTTTTATGCCGAAACCGACCCCTTTACCGGCAAAAAGATTTTTGTCGAAAAAGACCCGCGCAGGAAAGAGCTGCAGAAGGATATCGTGGTAAAAAAGTCTTCCGAGGGGCACAAATGACCAAGACAATTTTATTCGTCTGTATCCATAATTCCGGCAGGAGCCAGATGGCGGAGGCTTTCTTTAACCGGATGGCTCAAGGCAAAGCAAAAGCTCTCTCCGCCGGAACCAGACCGTCTGAGGGCATAAACCCCATTGCCGTGGAAGCGATGAAAGAACTGGGAATAGATATCAGCAACAAAAAGCCTAAAATACTTACGATGGATATGATTAAGTCTGCAGACAAGATGATAACTATGGGCTGCGGCGCAGATACCGAGGATGTGTGCCCTGCCAGATTTATAAAGACCGAAGACTGGGCATTGGAAGACCCGCAAGGAAAATCAATTGAAGACGTGAGAAAGATTCGTGACGAGATAAAGAGAAGAGTTTCCAGTTTAATCTCGCAACTCTCAAGCGAAGAAGTAATAAAATAATTAATTTTTTCTTTGCATTATCGATATATACAGTGATATAATAGCTTTCAGTTAAATAACACCTTTAACGCTAGTCCAGAGAGGCTGGCAAGGGTAATGTGGATATACGCGAGGTTACCTCTTGCTGGCGAAGTTACAGTAAGAGGTTTTTTTATGGCAAAAAAAGTAATAATGACCGAAGCCGACATCAAGCGTACAATAGCCCGCATTTCCCATGAAATTGTTGAACGCAACAAATCCACAAAAAATATTATTCTGGTCGGTATGCGTACGCGCGGTGTTCCGCTTGCCAAACGTCTGGCATCAAATATCGAATCATTCGAAGAAATGAAAATACCGGTCGGCATCCTCGATTTCAGCCTGTACCGTGATGATATTTCATCTCAGGATATACCGCTTGTAATTAAAAGCACCGATATCCCCTCCAGTGTAGACGGAAAAGTTATCGTCCTTGTTGACGATGTTTTATATACCGGGCGCAGCGCACGTGCAGCTCTGGACGCCATTATCGACCTCGGTCGGCCTCTCTCAATCCAACTTGCAGTACTGGTCGACCGCGGGCACAGGGAATTGCCGATACGTGCTGACTATGTCGGCAAGAATATTCCCAGTTCCAAAGATGAAGAGATAGAGGTTCGTCTTACTGAAACGGACGAAATGGATGAAGTGGCAATTATTCCCAAACCCGGAAGGGAGGGTTAAAAATGGAAGCAGTAGAACAGATTAACCTAATCGGTTTAAAAGATGAAAAGCCGCAACCGGCACAAAAAATATGGAAGCATAAGCATATCCTCGACCTTGACGACTTTACATCGGAGGAAATTGACCTTGTGATGCAAACGACCGAGGCTATGCATGAAATTCTATCGAGGCCGATTAAGAAAGTGCCCACACTACGCGGAAAAACAGTGGTTACCCTGTTTTATGAGGCAAGTACGCGCACACGCTCCTCTTTCGAGTTGGCTGCAAAAAATTTGAGCGCTGATATCAGCAATCTGACCGTGTCTTCCTCAAGCGTTACCAAAGGCGAAAGCCTGATAGATACGCTGGAAACAATGGAGGCGCTCGGCGCCGATATCGTGGTAATGAGACACCCATATTCGGGCGCACCAAATCTGGCATCAAAACATGTTAAAGCAAGTATTATAAACGCCGGCGACGGCTGGCATGCCCATCCGACACAGGCACTGCTCGATATGTACACAATGCTAAAACACAAAAATAGTATTAAAAATCTGAAAGTGACGATTATCGGTGATATCATCCACAGCCGTGTCGCCCATTCCAATATCTGGAGCCTTACTAAAATGGGAGCCGATGTCACCATCTGCGGTCCTTCCACATTGTTACCCAAAGGAATGGACAATCCGCAGCCATATTTTCCTAAAGTAAATGTTACAACTGATATTGATAAGGCAATAAAAGATGCCGATGTTGTAATGGGGCTCAGATTGCAGCTCGAGAGACAGCAAAGCGGTCTGCTACCCAGCATTCGGGAATACTCAAGATTATACCAGATTACCGAAGAACGTTTATCAAAAGCTGATAAAGGCGTAATCGTAATGCATCCCGGCCCTGTAAACGAGGATGTTGAAATAGCATCGACAGTTGCACACGGAGACAAATCGGTTATTAATGAACAGGTAACCAACGGAGTCGCCGTACGCATGGCATTGTTTTATCTGTTAGCAGGAGGCAGCCGCAATGAATAAATCAATGCTTATAAAAAACGGTCGTATTTTAGACCCGGCACAGGACTTGGCTATCACCGGCGACTTATTGATAACAGATGGCAAAATAAAAGAAATTGCGCCTGATGTCAAGAACATTCCCGCCGATTGTACTACACTGGATGCAAAGGGTATGGTAGTCTGCCCCGGATTTGTAGATTTCCACTGCCACTTAAGACAACCGGGTTTTGAAGAAAAGGAAACCATCGCCACCGGAAGCAAAGCGGCTGCAAAAGGCGGTTTCACTACAATTTGTTGTATGCCTAATACCGAACCGGCACTTGATAATAAAGCAACCATAGATTTCATCAAGGCTACGTCCGCTTCAGAAGCCTGTATCCGTGTTCTGCCAATCGGATGTATTACCAAAGGCCGTAAAGGCTTGGAACTGGCCGATATGGGAGAACTGGCAGAAACAGGGGTTGTTGCCTTAAGCGATGACGGCTCTACCATTGCCGATTCGCGTATAATGAAACAGGCTCTTGAATACAGTTTAATATTCGGATTGCCGATTAGCGACCACTGTGAAGATGCCATGCTTTCCAACGGCGGACAGATAAACGAGGGCATCATTGCCACCAGGCTGGGGTTAAGGGGTATTCCGAACGCGGCAGAAGAAAACGTTATTGCAAGGGACATCGCTCTGGCAAAACTTACGGGAGCCAGGATACATATCTGTCATATCAGCACAGAAGGCTCTGTTGAACTCATTCGTAATGCCAAAAAGGACGGCGTAAGGATTACTGCCGAGGTAACTCCCCATCATCTTACTATGGACGAGGAAATGGTGCTCGATTACGATACCAATGCCAAAGTAAATCCTCCGCTACGCACCAAAAAAGATATTGCAGCTCTTATTTCGGGGCTTAAAGACGGCACTATAGACATCATTGCCACTGACCACGCTCCTCACACGGAAAATGATAAACTGTGCGAATTTGCTGTCGCTCCATTCGGTATAAGCGGATTTGAAACTGCGCTGGGAAGCCTGATGAAACTGGTTCATAACGGAGATATCGAAATCCACCTTCTGCTATCTAAATTGACGGTTGTACCGTCAAAAATTATCGGCAGTAAATTTGGCAAATTGGGAACTCTCAATCAGGGAGCGACAGCGGATATCACGATATTCGACCCCGATGTGGAATGGACTGTAGATACAAAGGAATTTTATTCAAAGGGTAAAAATACTCCCCTTAACGGCCATAAGTTAAAGGGTAAAGTTATGGCAACTATATTTAACGGTAAAATAGTTTACAAAGACAATTCGGTAAAACTAGGAGTTTAAGCGTGAATAAGAAAGCTATTCTGGTACTGGAGGACGGTTCTATTTTCGAAGGTTATTCTTTCGGAGCCGATACTGAAACATACGGAGAAGTTGTATTCAATACCAGTATGTCGGGTTATCAGGAAATATTGACCGACCCATCGTATGCCGGACAAATCGTTGTACCGACATATCCAATGATTGGCAACTACGGCATCAATGATAACGACTTTGAATCCAAAAGAATTCAGGTCAGCGGTTTCGTTGTCAGGGAAGAATGCGAAGAACCCAGTCACTATCAGAGTAGAATGACTGTTAGTGAATATCTCTCCGAAAATGGCATAGGCGGAATACACGGTATCGATACACGGGCAATCACACGATTGTTGCGTTCATGCGGTGTTATGCGCGGCATTATAACTACCCAAAAAACACCCCAACAGGCTTTAGCAGAAATTAAAATGAAGCCTGATTACAGCAATACAGACTTTGTACAAAAAGTATCTTCTCCGGTTAGTTACGATTGGCAGGCTGAAAAATGCAATGATATTATGTACAACATCGCTGTTTTAGATTGCGGTTTGAAATTCAGCATACTGAGAAAATTAAGCGCTCTTAACTGTAGCTTAAAGGTTTTTCCGTGTGACACACCGGCAGCCGAAATACTGAAAATGAATCCGGACGGCGTACTGCTTTCTCCCGGACCGGGTAATCCGGAACTTCTGGATTATATTGTTGACAATGTTAAAATACTGGCCGAAAAGAAACCGATTATGGGTATTTGCCTCGGTAACCAGTTGATAGGCAGAGCCTTCGGAGCAAAAACGTTCAAGTTAAAGTTCGGGCATCGCGGTGGCAATCATCCGGTTAAAGAGCTGGCTAACGGGAGAATTCACATTACGGCTCAAAATCATGGTTTTGCTTTAGATCCGGATACGGTGTCAAACGGGCTTGAAGTCAGTTTTATTAACCTTAATGACAATACCGTTGAAGGAGTAAAACACAAGGAACTTCCGATTTTCGGTATCCAGTATCACTCGGAGGCATCTCCCGGCCCGCTCGATACAACCTACCTGTTTAAGCAGTTTTTGGGGATGATTGATAAGAGCAAGTAATGGAGGAATCTTAACCAATGTCATTCTGGAGGGAGTGAAATGACCGAAGAATCTTGGGGGAGGTGTTATTCCCCCAACCCCGGATGCTTCGCCCCGACAAGTCGGGGCTCCAGCATGACAGTTAGAAAATGCGAATTCTCTCCCTTTGACAAAGGGAGATTGAGAGGGATTTATAAAGGATTGCATATATCGGAATAACAATGGCAGTAAATAACTTGAAAGGGAAATAAATGACAGACAAACCTAAAAAAGTATTGATTATCGGTTCGGGTCCTATTATTATCGGGCAGGCTGCAGAGTTCGACTATGCCGGCACTCAGGCATGCAAAGCTATGCGTGAAGAGGGTATTATTTCGGTGCTTGTTAACTCTAATCCGGCAACCATTATGACCGACGAGGACATTGCCGATATTGTATACATAGAGCCGCTTACTGTCGATGTTATTACACGGATAATCGAGAGAGAACGACCCGACGGGTTACTGCCAACTCTGGGAGGCCAAACCGGACTGAATATGGCTGTTGACCTGGATGATGCAGGTGTGCTTAAAAAATATAATGTCAAATCACTTGGCACTCCGATCGATTCCATCCGCAAGGGGGAAGACCGTGAACTTTTTAAGGAAATGCTGGAAGAAATAGGCGAACCGGCACAGCCCAGCGCTACCGTAAAGAATATTAAAGAAGCCCGTGAAATAGCGCAAAGGCTGGAATTACCGCTCGTTGTCCGCCCCGCTTATACACTTGGCGGTACCGGCGGCGGATTTGCCAATACATGGGAACAGTTTGACGAGGTTGTTACAACCGGTTTAAATGCCAGCCCTATTCATCAGGTACTTCTGGAAAAATCACTGGTCGGCTGGAAAGAAATCGAGTATGAGGTTATGCGGGACGGCGCCAACAATTGTATTACAATCTGTAATATGGAAAATATCGACCCGATGGGTGTTCATACGGGTGACAGTATTGTTGTTGCACCCACACAGACTTTGACCAACAAAGAATGCCAGATGTTAAGAACTGCCAGCCTTAAGATAATACGTGCGCTGGGTGTAGAAGGGGGTTGCAATGTGCAATTCGCCCTTGACCCGAAAAGCAATCAATACTATGTAATTGAAGTCAACCCGCGTGTCAGCCGCAGTTCTGCCCTTGCCAGTAAAGCCACCGGATACCCGATTGCACGTGTTGCCTCCAAGATAGCCATCGGTAAGAGGCTGGATGAAATCCCCAACGCTGTAACAGGAAAAACGATGGCTTCATTCGAGCCGTCTATCGATTATATCGTAGCTAAAATTCCCCGCTGGCCTTTTGATAAGTTCGATTCCGGAGACAGAGTTATCGGTACTCAGATGAAAGCTACCGGAGAGGTTATGGCAATCGACAGATGTTTCGAAGCTGCCATTCAGAAAGCTATCCGGTCACTGGAATTCGGAAAGCGCTCCCTCTTGTGGGAAGACCCCAAATGGGCACTTTCCGATGATATAAAATCATACCCGCTTTATCCCAGCGACCTGAGGTTATGGGCGGTTATGGCTGCGCTTCGCCGCGGCAAATCAGTCGAAGAAATTGCCGGCCATACAGGATATGACCTGTGGTTTCTGAATAAATTAAAGAATATCATCAATATGGAAAAAAGGCTTCTATCCGAACAACTGACCCCTGAACTATTATTGCAGTCAAAAAGACTCGGTTTTTCCGACATTCAAATAGGCACTCTGGCAGACAGATTACCGGAACAGGTCAGACAGTTGCGCCATGACTGGGGCATGCAACCGGTTTTTAAGATGGTAGATACATGTGCGGCGGAATTCGATGCCGCTACCCCCTATTTCTACAGCACTTATGAAAAAGAAAATGAATCCCTTGCCGAAAACCGCAATAAAGCGATTGTTATCGGCAGCGGACCCATCCGTATAGGTCAGGGGATTGAATTCGATTACTGCAGTGTACATTCGGCGTGGGCGCTGCAGAAATCCGGTTATCAAAGCATTATGATAAACTCCAATCCGGAAACAGTATCCACGGATTTTGATACCAGCGACAGATTATATTTCGAAGCTCTCGACGAAGAAAGCGTCAGGGACATAATAGAAAATGAGGGTTCAGACATAGATGATGGAGATGCCGATATCCTGGAGCCTCCCTGCATTCTTCAATTCGGCGGGCAAACCGCTATAAATCTGGCTACCCCACTGACAAGAGCGGGGCTCCCCATAATCGGCTCCAGTTCGGAAACAATCGACCTGGCAGAGGACAGAAAATGTTTTGAACATTTCCTAAATGAATTAGGGATTCCTCAGGCGCCCGGCGCTACTGTAACAACAGTTGAAGAAGCTGTTAAGGTAGCTGAGCTTATCGGTTATCCGGTTCTGGTACGACCAAGCTATGTTCTGGGAGGCAGAGCCATGGAAATAGTGCACAATGTCAACGAACTTGCGCGCTATGTTAAACTGGCAGCAGACCTTGATACAGGCCACCCTGTTTTAATCGATAAATATCTGCTGGGGAAAGAAGTTGAAATAGACGCTATCGGTGACGGAGAAAGGGTTTTTATCCCGGGTATAATGGAGCATATCGAGAGAGCCGGCGTTCACAGTGGTGATTCTATGGCTGTTTATCCGGCAATCAACCTGACAAAAACAGAAATAGATACAATCGTAGATTACTCAGTTCGTATCGGGCTTGCACTCGATATTAGAGGGCTGATGAATATTCAGTTCGATGTGGTAAGAGATAGTAAAGGTAAATCAAAAATCTATGTACTGGAAGTCAATCCGCGTGCCAGCCGCACAGTACCTTTCATATCCAAAGTGACCGGAATACCGATAGTAGATGTTGCAACAAAAGTTATGCTCGGGAAAAGCCTTAAGGAACAGGGATTCAAAAGCGGATTATTCCCCAATAGAAAATTAATTGCTATCAAAGCTCCGGTATTTTCCATGTCAAAACTGCTTGGAGTTGATACCTATTTAGGTCCTGAAATGAAATCGACCGGCGAAGT
>JAAYAZ010000137.1 GCA_012719115.1 Dehalococcoidales bacterium | reverse complement strand
TAATATTACTCAGTTGGCTAACCGGTTTCGTATTTGAAGGCAGGTGCGGGCAGGCAACCTGCGGTTCGATATTTGAAACATCATATTCAATAACTTTAGCATAAGAAGCGTCTGCATCGGGCTCATAAACGGTATAGTTTCTATTTGATTTAGACTTTATGTAATCTAAAGTCTTTCTATCTACTTTAAATATACCGGCTTTACCTCCGGCTTCGATTGCCATATTGGCCATAGTAAATCTGCCATCCATATCCATTTCATCAATCGCCCGGCCATGAAACTCCATTGCGGAATATAAAGCGCCATCGACACCGATATCTCCGATTGTATACAGTATTAAATCCTTCCCCCCTACCCAATTACCGAGTTTACCATGATAAATAAACTTGATAGTCGGCGGCACTTTCATCCATACATCACCGGTTGCCATGGCAGACGCTATGTCTGTCGAACCCATACCTGTTGAAAAAGCTCCCAGTGCGCCATAGGTACAGGTGTGAGAATCAGCTCCGATGACAACATCCCCCGGCAATACCAAACCTGATTCCGGTAAAATCACATGCTCGATACCCATTTTCCCGATTTCGAAATAATTGATACTTTGCTCGCGGGCAAACTCACGCACCATTTTAGCTTGTTCAGCGGCTGCTATGTCCTTATTGGGCGTAAAATGGTCCGGAACCATTACAACCTTTGCCAGGTCAAACACCCTGCCTACCCCGATTTTTTTAAATTCCTTAATAGCTATCGGAGCAGTAATATCATTGGATAAAACCATATCCACACGGACATTTATAAACTGCCCGGGGCTGAGTATTTTTTTGTCACAGTGTGCTGCCAGTATTTTTTCGATTAATGTCAATGTGTTACTCCTGATAAATAATTCGATGGTTAGTCTTTTTTATTAAATCGCCATGGCAAAATAAGCACTAAAAATACCATGACGGTTACGGCTACGGCTAATATATACATACCCGAACCGGCTGCCATACCGATACCTGCTGTAATCCAGATGGTTGCCGCAGTCGTTAAACCTTTAACAACATTAGAATCATCACGTCTCAGAATTACCCCGGCACCCAAAAAACCGATACCCGTAACTATACCGGCGGCAACTCTAGCCTGGTCGGTAATGCCGAATCCATATACCGATACTACTGTAAATAAGGCAGCACCGGCACATATCAATATAAGGTCTCTTAGCCCGGCGGGTTTTTCAGCTTGTCCTCTTTGAAATCCCAGAATACCGCCCAGCACCATTGCCAGTAATACACGCAGAACCATTCCCAATTCAATAGGCATACTTACACCCCTATAAACGGCTCTTATTTCAACTAGGCACTTAATAGTTTGTTAAGTGCATTAAGATAAGCCTTGGCACAGGCTACTATTATGTCGGTATCGGCGCCTCTACCGGTATATGTTATTCCATCACTTTCGATTCTAATAAGTACTTCGCCGATGGCATCAATTCCCTCTGTAATGGATTTTACTGTAAACTCGGTCAGCTTATTGGGAACTTTAACCAGACGGTTAATAGCTTCATATACGGCATCGACAGGTCCTGTTCCAAGAGCGGCATCTGCAATAATACTTCCATCGCTGCAGATTAGTCTGACAGCTGCGGTTGGTACTCCTTTATCGCCGCAGGTTACCTGAAGCCTGTCCAGTTTGTAGGATTCGGCAATGATACCTTCCCGTTTTTCCTGTGCTACCAGTGATTCGATATCTCTATCGGTAACTTCCTTTTTCTTATCGGCTAACTCTTTGAATGCAATAAACAAGCGGTCGATATCAGCATCCGCCGGATTATAACCCAGTTCGGACAGTCTTTCTTTAAAGGCGTGTCTTCCGCTTGATTTTCCCATCACCAGGCTGGAACCCGGTAAACCGATAGTTTTAGGGTCCATAATTTCATAGGTTCGGGACATTTTCATTACGCCGTCCTGATGGATGCCCGATTGATGACGGAAAGCATTACCACCGATAACCGCTTTATTCGGTTGTACAGGAAATCCCGTCAATTCACTTACCAGGCGGCTGGTCTTGTATATTTGTTCGGTATTGATGCCGGTCGTCACATCAAACAGGTCACTACGTGTTTTTAATATCATTACAATTTCTTCCAATGCAGCGTTACCGGCTCTTTCACCTATACCGTTAACAGTGCACTCGATTTGTCTGGCTCCGTTTTTTACCGCTGAAAGTGAATTGGCCACAGCCAACCCCAAATCGTTGTGGCAATGTACGCTAATTTTTGCTTTATTAATATTGGGGACATTCTTAAAAATGCCGGCAATCAGCTGCCCGAATTCTTCCGGTATGGAATACCCAACCGTATCCGGAATATTTAATGTGGTTGCCCCTGCATCGATAACCGCTTCAAGCATCTGATAGATGTAGTCCGGGTTGGAGCGACTGGCATCCATAGGGGAAAACTCTACATCTTCCACATATCCTCTGGCGCGTTTTACCATATTTTGCGCCATTTCCAGGACTTCTTCCTTACTCTTTTTTAACTGGTGCATAATGTGGATATCAGATGAGGATACAAACACATGTATACGAGGATGCTTTGCACTTTTTAATGCTTCTGCCGCTTTATCGATATCACCTGCTATTGCACGTGAAAGCCCGCAGATTATAGGATTGCGAATCTCGCGGGATACCAATTCTACCGCTTCAAAATCGCCCGGTGAAGAAGCCGGAAATCCTGCTTCTATAACATCTACTCCCAACCTTTCCAGTTGGCGGGCTATTTCCAGTTTTTCGTTTATATTCAGCGAGGCGCCGGCTGCTTGTTCTCCGTCCCTCAGAGTGGTATCAAAAATAACTACTTTATCCATTTTATCCTTCCTTATAGAAAATATTCGTTCTCATGACTATGGAAACCCCTCCCCGTTAGTAGAGAGGGGCCAATAAGGATGAGATTATTTCCCATTGAAAGGACGACGGTATTCAATTTATTTAATAAAGAGTTATTCAATATTCTGTCACTTACTTATTATTTTTTAACCAGGGCATCATTTCTCTCAGTTCAGCCCCTACTTCTTCAATCAGTTCTTCTGATTCCATTCTTTTCAATGAATTATATACGGGCGACCCCGCCTGGTTTTCAAGTATCCATTCCTTGGCGAAACTGCCGTCCTGAATTTCTGAGAGTATTTCATCCATTTCATCGAAGGATTGCTCGTTTATGACACGAGGTCCACGCGTGTAACCTCCGTACTCGGCGGTATCGCTTACGGAATAATTCATATACTTCAAACCGCCTTTATACATCAGGTCAACAATAAGTTTCAGTTCGTGAAAACATTCGAAGTATGCTATTTCAGGTTGATAGCCTGCCTCAACCAGTGTTTGGAAACCTGCCTTTACAAGTGAAGCAACTCCACCGCAAAGAACCGCCTGCTCACCGAATAGATCCGTTTCTGTTTCTTCGGCAAATGTAGTCTCCAATACTCCGGAACGGCTGCAGCCGATACCTTTAGCGTAAGCTAACGCTAAATCTTTAGCCTTGCCGGAGGCATCCTGGAATACCGCGACCAGAGCAGGAGGACCCGAATTTTCAATATATGTCTCTCGCAGCATATGACCGGGGCATTTCGGCGCTATCATGGTTACGTCTACATCAGCCGGCGGCACAATCTGCCCGTAATGAATATTGAAACCGTGAGCAAACATTAACATCTTGCCCGGTTTTAACTCGTCTTCAATAGACTGTTTATATATTTTTTTCTGAATGGTATCCGGGGCAAGAACCATGATTACATCGGATTTTCTGGCAACAACGTCGGCTGTATAAACCTCAAAATCCGCCTCTTTAGCTTTCTTCCAGCAATCACTTCCTTCAACTTCAGCGATAATTACCTTTAGTCCGCTATCTCTCAGATTTTGCGCTTGTGCATGTCCCTGGCTACCGTAACCGATAACACCGATAACCTTATCTTCTAATAATTTCAGGTCACAATCTTCATCATAATATATAGTCGCCATATCAAAACCTTCCCGGATAATAAATTTTCAAATAAAGATAGTCTATCTATTGTATATCTTTTAGCGATTCTTTATCAATAGCAGCGGATTTCGCACCGCCCCTTATCATAGCTACGCAACC
>JAAYAZ010000136.1 GCA_012719115.1 Dehalococcoidales bacterium | reverse complement strand
CGACCGGCACTCAAAAGAAAGAGGAAAAGGCGGCGGTAGTCGAACATACGCCTCGCCGCAGGGCAAAGGTAACCACCGGTTTTACCGAAAAAGTAAATACCGGCTGCGGACACCTCTATGTTACCGTTAACTCCGATGAACATGGTATTTGCGAAGTATTTTCCAGCCTTGGCAAGTCTGGCGGTTGCGCTTCGGCACAGCTCGAAGCTATATGTCGTTTGATATCGCTTGCTTTAAGGTCGGGAGTCGATGTTGATTCACTTGTTAAGCAGCTCGAAGGAATACGCTGTCCGTCCATCGCCTGGGAAGGGGGGAAATCCACTCTATCCTGCGCCGATGCCATAGCCGGTGTGCTGGAAGGCCATTTTAAAGACAGCAAGGGAGATCAGGAAGCGGTTGAAAAGCCGATGAAGGATTACGGACTGGTTAAAAATATAGCCGGACAGTGCCCCGATTGCGGCAGCATCCTGGTTTTTGAAGAAGGGTGCTTCAAGTGCCCCGGTTGCGGTTATACCAAGTGCTAGGCTGATTTAGAGCCATTTGAATATGAACTCATTACCCACTCTCTTAAGCAGGGTGGGTACTTTTTATCAGGACCTTTTGGCGGACGACCAATGGTCGTCCCTACGGATTATTTCGTAGGGGGCATTTTTAAGTGAATATAATGTGAAAATCATAAAAGTTTGTGTAGAGGTTTAATAAAAGCCGTTCGTGTCCTTCGACAGGCTCAGGATGCGCGGAATATAATAGCTAAGCCGTGCCGTAGAATGTTGAGTTCCGTAGTTCGGAACGAAATCCCGACAGGTCGGGATCGAACCATAACGGCGTCAAAATAATAAACAAGATTTCCGTTAAAATCCTTCGACAAGCTCTGGACGAACGGAAATCTTAACACCACGCGATGTATGGGCTCGTCCCGATTTCATTGTGACTCCATCCTCGCGAAGTCGTTGGTTAATTATACTCGGTGTCGTTTGCATTATCTCCTTTTACGGGTTATATTCTAAATGCTGCATTCGTCAGGCCATGCTTTGCTGACTTGTCGGGGTTTGATAAGACTAATTCCTGTCATTCTGAAGCCACAATGGGTGACTGAAGAATCTGGAGAAGGGTATTAAAACGTAATTTATCCCCGCCACAGATGTTGAGTTCCGGCAAGCCGGAATGAAACCCCGATTTTTCGGGGCTTCGTTCGACCACCACGAACTCAGCATGACAACAGGGTTTTACTCTTCCTGGCATATCGAATAATAAAACAGTAATGGAATGATTAATAGTTAAAATTATATTAAGTGGAAAGAATAGTGGGAAGAGATAAATACAGCAAGGGCGATGACTTAGTCAAAAAAGAACAGGGGACAATCGTTAAGGATTGGGGGGGAAGGCTGCCGATTGGTTTGATTTATCCCAATTCCTACTACATCGGTATGTCCAACCTTGGCATGCAGTCCATTTATCGTTTGTTTAACAACTATGCCGGTGTCGTTTGTGAGCGCATCTTTTACGAAGAAGGTATGCTTTACAGCCTTGAAAACCTGTGTGAGATAAACGAATTTCCTGTACTGGCTTTTTCTGTTTCCTATGAGTTGGATTATTTCAATATACTCAGT
>JAAYAZ010000135.1 GCA_012719115.1 Dehalococcoidales bacterium | reverse complement strand
GTATCCTGCGGTAATGAAAAACATATTTCAGAAATCGGCAGTGTGGTCAGAATGTTATTACCCATTATCGTCATATTGAATTCACGCCCATCGATATATTCCTCCACCAGCGCTTTTTTGCCGTACATTCCGCTGATTTCGGAGACCATATCTTTCAATGCATCGTAATCGTACACAACACTTTTTACATTCAAGCTGTGACTGGCGTCCTCGGCATTTGGCTTAACGATACAGGGGAAATTCAGCTTAAAATCGGAAAGCGTTGCATTATCCAACAGTTGAAAAGCTGGTGTAAGTATTCCCTCTTGCTTCAACACCGTTTTAGTTTCGGCTTTATCCAGAGCGAGTTTCAATGCTGCCGCCGGAGAGCCGGTATAGCGCAGTTTAAGCGCTTCAAGTTGTTCTACTATAAGGGCTTCCGTTTCGGGAAAGCCGCTAAACCCCTCGAAGAGGTTGAAAACGATATCGGCTGTTATCAGTGACAGTTCACTAAAAGCCTGTTCAAGCGGCAGTGCCAGAGGGATTTTGGAAGTTAAGTATCCAAGAAAGTGCAGGGCTTTCTCTACGGCGGCGACTTCTACCAGCACGCCGTCTTCGGCAGACTGCTCGTTTCTATCGCGATAGGGACTTGCGGCGGGCTGATTGTAAATGATTGCTATTGATTTATGCATAGCAGTATCTTTTGAAGGCTGCTGTGAGAATCCTGTTTACCAACTCAATGTGCGGAATTCCCATCATATGAGCCATAAGTACCAGGTCGCTGTGGTTTCCCAGCCCCGGCAGCGGATTAATCTCCAGAAAAAACGGATTTCCTTCATTATCCAGCCTGAAATCAATGCGGGCAAAATCGCGGCATCCCGGTATATTAAATATCTTGAGGCTGGCATCTTCGAGCTTTTTTATAACCTGTGCATCCAGTTTCGGCGGGCATTCGTAATCTACCTGCTTCAGATAATCCCTTTTTACCTCGACTGAATAGACGAAATGTTCAATCTTCTTCTGTGGCAGAATGCGCATCATTGCCAGTACTTTTGGCGGGGAGTTGCCGGTTATACCTACGGTGACCTCATCGCCACCTATAAATTCTTCTATCATAAGTGCCTGATTATAGCCAGCAAACTGCCGTTTGGCTTCAGTTTCCAGCTCTCCCATATTCATCACCACCGATGACAGCCTGATGCCCTTGCTGGAGCCTTCGTGCGCCGGTTTTATCATCAGCGGGAACCTGAACTCTTCTCGGTCTATAGAATGCAATTGTTTGATATCTGAAAGCATCTGCCATTTGGGGGTAATTATTCCCTCCATGGCAACCAATTTTTTTGTCAGCTCTTTATCAAGACATATGCCGAGGCATAACGGGTCCGAACCGGAATAGGGGATATCCAGCATCTCCAAAACAGCGGGCACCTGTGATTCACGGTTGCGGTAGTTACCTTGCCCCTCGGCGATATTGAAGACCAAATCCACTTTTTCCGTGCGGATATTATCGAGGAAAGCCTTTCCCCCGCCAAGCAGCGTTACCTGATGCCCGTTGGCTTCGATGGAGGCCTTAATAAGGTTGACGGTCTCCATGGAGTCGTATTCCTCCATGGAGTCGTCTATATATTCATTAACCGGAGGTTTATCCTGTTTGAGGTCAAATGATAATCCTATCCGCATCCATTACCTCTGATAAATGATGAACTATTCTGTCTATAGGTATTTCGGGAGCAGTGGGTGGTTGTACCGGCTGGTCTGTCGTAGTATTGTTGCAGTTAATCATACGTCCAAGGTAATTTGAAAACAGGATTTCCTTTTCGCTTCTGGCAACTATGTAATTGGGCTGGAGTGTAATCTTGCCTCCACCTTGAGGCAGGTCTACAGCAAAGTTTGGTATAGCCAGCCCCGAGGTAAAGCCTCGCATACCTTCGATTATCTTAATGCCGG
>JAAYAZ010000009.1 GCA_012719115.1 Dehalococcoidales bacterium | reverse complement strand
TGAAACCCGTTTGTAAATGAGATGACATTGGAACGTCCCTTTACCATACGTGCAAGTTTAAGAGCCGTTTCATTGGCATTTGTTCCGGTAGGGCCGGTAAATTGTACCTTATAATCCATATGCCTCGGCTGTAGAATATCGTAGTATAAAGCCTCGAGGAATTCTTTTTTGGCGGTGGTAGCCTGGTCAAGGCTGTGAATTATTCCATCCTGCTGGATATATTCTATCAATGCCTGACTGACGACCGGATTATTATGCCCGTAATTAAGTACCCCTGCTCCGGCAAAGAAATCGATGTACTCTTTTTCCTGCTCGTCGTAAAGCAAGGCTCCCTTGGCGCTTGTAAAAATGGTCGGGAATGACCTGACGTAGCTTCTTACCTGTGATTCAACCAGGTCGAATATTCTCATGTTATAAATCTCCTTTTTCTTTGAAAGGCCCCATTCTGAGCAACTTTTCCTCTTTGTGTTCTCCTCCCAATAAAGAGACAGGGAAATAGTCGCTCTCTATACAATTTGTATTATAAGCCTCCGTTATTTTTCGGAATAGAGCACGTGATGCTTTATTCGATAGGGTAATGGTTGTCTCTAAATAGATTAAACCGTTTTTGATAGCCAGAGGTATCAGGTGTTCCAGCAAAGCAGTGCCGATGCCGTGACCATGAAAATCAGGGTCGACGCCTATTTGCCATACAAAGAGGGTATCGGTGTGGTGTGGGTGGGGGTATGCCGATACAAAACCGATTATTTTATTGTCTTCCTCCGCTACCAAACAATATTTATCGAACTGTGTACATAGCAGGAGGTAGCAATAGCGGGAATTAAGGTCTAGAGGGGGACATTTTTCGGCAATTAAATATACTGCCGGACCATCCGATTTAACGGTATTTCTGATACTAAAATCTAATTTTGTTTCATCCTTCATAACAAGCGCCGATAAACGGGGCGTTATCATTGATAACTTTAACAGGTGTGCTTAACGGCTGGTTTCTCCTTGACTGCTATAAACAGTCTTTACAGCGGATTCAATTTCAATCCTTTTCTGAAATTATTAAAAGTCCGAGTTGTCAGGTTTTTTGGCTTCTATTAAGTGTTATTGTAGCATTTTGAGCGTTATTTTTCAATTACAAAGGTTTTTTATATGTTGTTTTATACGTGTTTTATGCAATAATATTAAATATGTCAGAATGAAAAAGAGGAGCATTTTAAGATGGTTAATAAGATATTGTGTGTTGGGGGAAGCCCGAGAGCAGGTGGGAACTCGGATATTCTGATAAGCTACTTTCTTAAGGGTGCGCGGGACGTAAACATTACTGCCGAGGAAGTCCGGTTAAGAGATTATAACTTCCAAACCTGTACGGGTTGCGAGAGATGCCGCAAGGATAAAACCTGCACCGGGCTTAGCGATGACATGCAGTTTATTTATCCCAAAATTATCGAATCGGCGGGATTGATTCTGGTTTCTCCGGTTCATAATTACAATATAACCGCCATAATGAAATCATTTATTGATAGACTGTACTGTTTCTATGATTTCGATGATGAGCGCCCCGGAAAGTGGTCGAGCAGGTTGGGCAGGCAGGGCAGAAAAGCGATCATTGCGGCGGTGGCGGAACAGGTAGGCAGTAAGGAAAGCGGGATAGACCTGACATTGAAGGCAATGAGGCTCCCTCTTGAAGCTTTGGGATATGAGATTATCGCAGAGCTGCCGGTAACCGGTGTTTTCAAAAAAGGTAAGGTGCTGCAGTATCCCGAGCTGTTAAATAGCGCTGAATCTCTGGGAAAGCAACTTGCAAATGCCATAAAATAATAAAAACCCCGATTTTTACGCAAAATAATATGTGAATTATTGCCTGGTGTTACCGACTTTTTTAGCTTTGAAGAAGCCCCAAATAACCAAAAAACATTGACAAATAGGGGTGATAAAGCTATTATAAAAACAATAAAAGAAGGGGGATTCACTATTACAATAGCCTTGTAGCCCAATAAATCTCTTTATTTATCAAATCGTTTATCATAAAGATTATAGTTTTACTATATATTCAACATTCCATCCGACACTCAGGGTGGTAATTCTAAGCGGGTTGCTGCCCACTATCTCAGATTAACAGAATTTTAAGGCGGTTTTGTGCCGTGATGGAACTCTTGTACCAGGTGGCAATCGATTTTAATTTTAAAGGTATGATATGACAGCTAAAATAGAAGCGAAAAATCTGGTAAAAATCTACGGAGAAAACACAGATAAAGCCCTGGAACTATTTAACCAGGGGCTTTCGCGCAGTGAAATTATCCAGGAAACCGGCTTAACCGTTGGGGTGGCAGGCGTCAATTTTGAAATCGCTGAGGGCGAAATCTTTGTTATCATCGGTTTATCAGGAAGCGGAAAATCCACTCTACTGCGATGTATCAATGGTTTGCTAATGCCCACTTCCGGTTCACTTTTAGTGGATGGTAAGGCGGTGGAAGAATTAAACGAGGAACAATTGCGGAAACTGCGCGGTGAAGAAATAAGTATGGTTTTTCAGCATTTTGCGCTCTTGCCGAACCGTACTATTACTGATAACGTCGCTTTCGGGCTTGAATTAAGGGGTGTCCCTTATGAGGAGAGGCGGGAAAGGGCGCAGAAAGCGCTGATTAGCGTAGGTCTGGAAGAGTGGAAAGATAAACTTCCCGATGAACTGAGCGGCGGAATGAAACAAAGGGTAGGTCTGGCGCGGGCGCTGGTTATGGAGTCAGGAATCCTGTTGATGGATGAGCCCTTCGGCGCGTTGGACGCGCTTATACGTGCTGAAATGCAGGAGGAACTGGTATCTCTGCAAAGAGAAATCAAGAAAACAGTTGTTTTCGTAACCCATGACCTCGATGAAGCATTGAGGCTTGGTGACAGAATTGCCATCATGCGTGACGGCGCCATTGAACAGATTGGAACGGCGGATGAAATACTTTCCGAACCGGCCAACGATTATGTTGACAGGTTCATTCAGGGTGTCGATGTATCAAAAATATTGGATGCCAGGAGTATCTCGAAATGGCCAAGAGAGCTTGTTCGAGATACTGAAAGTGCATCGGTTGCATTGCACAGAATGAAAAAAGCGGACACGGATTATCTCTTTGTTCTCGGTCCCAGGTATAAGCTGGTAGGTTTAGTGATGAAGGAAGACCTCTTACCACTGGCGCAAAAGCGGGAAAAGAGTTTTACCGACGTAATAAAAGAAGCCAATACAGTTTCCGCCGATACCATAATGAGAGATGTCTATTCTGAGTTGCGCAGCGCGGAAAAGGACCTGGCGGTTGTCGATGAAAACGGTCGTTTCCTGGGTGTGATAACTCACAGTGTCTTGTTGATGACACTGGATGAAAGAAAAGGGGGTGATGGTATTGCCGAGTCTTGAATTACCCAAACTGCCTTTAGGTGATGCCATCGAGTGGTTTGTCAGATGGCTGATAAAAAACCTCAGTGTGATTTTTGATTTTGTCAGCGATGTGCTTAGTGCCGTTAGCGGCGCATTAAGTGACGGTTTATTATGGGTGCATCCCGTAATTCTGATTATCATATTTTCTATAATTATATGGTTAATCACAAATAAATTAACGGCTATACTTAGCGCAATTGGTCTGGCGCTGGTATGGAACATGGGACTTTGGCCGGAACTTGTTGATACACTGGTTTTAGTGGTTGTAGGCGTTGCTATTGCTCTGGTTATAGGTATACCCACCGGAATCCTAATGACGCGCAGCCGGAAATTAGAGGGCTTTATGCGGCCTATACTCGATTTTATGCAGACCATGCCTCCATTTGTTTATCTGATTCCGGCAGCGATGCTGTTCGGTATCGGAGTGGTACCCGGCTTGTTTGCGACCGTGATATTTGCCATTCCTCCGCCTGTTCGATTGACCTATCTTGGAATAACACAGGTTCCTCTTGAGATGAAGGAAATGTCAATAGCTTTCGGTGCCAATGACCGGCAGGTGCTTAGAAAGGTTGAGTTACCGTTGGCACTACCGAGCATAATGGCAGGTGTAAATCAGTGTATAATGCTGGGTATTTCAATGGTTGTCATCGCATCGATGATCGGCGCCCGCGGTTTGGGTGAGGTAGTACTGTATTCCCTAAGCCGGCTTGACCTGTCGCTCGGCTTTGAAAGCGGCCTTGCAATAGTCATACTGGCTATGGTTTTGGATAGAATGAGTCGTAATGTCGGTTCGGGGAAGCAAACTCCGTTATCAAGACTAATCGAAAAATATAATAATTATCGAAAACAGAAAAAAGAAGAAAATAAAGAAGAGATAGAGCAAGCAGCTTAAATAATATAAGCAGCTTTGTAAAGAAAGGGGGGATGCAAAATAGATAAAGTTTCCGTAAGGATAACCTAAAACTATTAGAAAGAGGAGGAAAACATGTTTAAGAAAATTGGTTATTCAATGGTAGCGGTATTAGCTACTGTCATTTTATCAGCCGGAATGTTGGTCGGTTGTGATGCAGGCGAAAAAACCATTAAAATTCCCTACGTCCAATGGGCTTGCGCTGAAGCAGAATCCCATATTGCACAGTATATTTTGGAAGAGATGGGATATGAAGTTGAACTCACCACTGTTCAGGCGGGTGTCATGTGGTCTTCGGTTGCTACCGGTGACCAGGATGTATTTACTACCGCCTGGCTTCCCTATACGCACGCTTCCTACTGGGAAGAATACATGGATGATGTCGAAAAGTTAGGTGTTGTGTTCGACCAGGCAGTACTTGCGCTGGTAGTTCCATCTTATGTGACCATCGATTCGATAGCCGAAATGAAAGACTATAAAGATGAATTTAAGGGCCGCATTGTAGGTATCGACGCCGGTGCCGGCATCATGGAAGCTACAAAAAATAGCACTATGCCGACCTATGGGTTGGATGACTGGGAGCTGGTTGCCTCCAGTGATCCTGCAATGATTGCCGAGCTCGAACGCTCCATTGACAGGAATGAATGGATAGCCGTGACCGGTTGGGCTCCGCACTGGAAGTTCTTCGCCTATGATTTGAAGATGCTTGAGGACCCTGAACTTACCTATGGCGGGCAGGAAGAAATCGTTATTATCGGTAGAGATGGATTTACCGAGGATTTCCCCGATGCGGCAGAATTTTTCTCAAAATGGACAATAACCGCAGACCAGCTCGGTGAAGTTATGTATATGATTAACGTAGATGGAATGGACCCGGCGGAAGCCGCCAGTACCTGGGTAGAAGATAATCGTGACATTGTTAATACATGGCTGTCATAGAATTTTAGATATATTGAAATAAATAAATAAAAAAGAGGGGGCTATAAGCCCCCTCTTTTTTTATCAATCGTAAATCGCAGGAATGGGAATTGCCTGTTTATAACTTTTGTATAGAGAGAGGACTGCCAGAGGCCTTTTACACCAAATAATAGATGGCATTGGTTTATTCATCAATCTCTACGTTAGAATATAGTAAGACAATTGTAGTATTTAAGTTGAATCAATGAGATTGTTTTGTTGCCCCTCTCTTATTGTGTTAGATTTGTTCTTTCCAGTCGTTTGGAAATTAGAATAACAATTTAGAAACACTTCTAGCAAGGACATCAATGTCTTTGCTGTTTAATTGCGTTCATCAATGCCAGTAATCCCTTCATGATTTCAAGCGGGGTGGGGGGATTTCCGGGAATCTTGATATCCACAGGTAGGATTTTATCGGCTCCGCCCAGCACAGCGTAGCTATCCTTGTATATTCCGCCGTTGCAGGCATCGTCACCGACGGCAATTACGAATCCGGGCTGCGGCATAGCTTCAAAGGTCTTTTTAACAGCCAGCGCCATATTATGCGTCACTGCGCCGGTAATCATGATAATATCGGCGTGTCGCGGTGAAGCAACGAAGGATATGCCGAAACGTTCAACGTCATAATAGGGCGTACCGAGGCTGTTCAATTCGATTTCGGCGGCATTGTCACTGCCGGAATCAAGTTCGCGTATTGCTAAACTCCTGCCGAAAACGGCGTCGATATTTTTCTGGAGTTCCAATCCCAGTTTTCCGAACTCTTCCTGCTCCGGGTCGATGTCCGGCGCTATTTTATGACCGAAGAAATTACGCAGCATATCAAATATCATATCAATTTATCACCTACAGGTCGTTTCCGGCATAAGACCGATTCATGCTTTTATTGATTACCGGGAAATCGGGGACAATGTTTCCGAGTACGGCGTGCTCGATTGCCCACCAGTTGCAAAAAGAAGCCGTACGCACCTTATAGCGGTCGATAACCCCGTTTTTAAC
>JAAYAZ010000134.1 GCA_012719115.1 Dehalococcoidales bacterium | reverse complement strand
CGTAACAGGTTTGAATAAAAGATTGTCATCCTGAGGTCGCAAAGGGTGGCTGAAGGATCTGGGGGGAGGGGAGAAATAGCAGGCAGGCTGCCTCGGTATCAGTCCGAAACACGTTAATAACCGCCCATCCCCGGATGTTGAGTCCCAGTTTGACGGAACTAAATCCCGATTAATCGGGGCTTTGGTCAACCAATACTAACTCAGCATGATAATATTGGTGGCATGAATTAGTCGGTAGAGATTGCTTCACTTTCCTTTGGAAAGATTCGCAATGACATTTTCTGTCTTTTTACTATTGACCCCCGATAGCGGTGTTGCTAAACTCTAACCATAGGATTATTAACTATGAAAATATTATCAGCTTCGCGTATGAAACAGGCAGACTTGGAGTGTATTCAATCCGGAACCCCTGCTGCTACTCTGATGGAGAATGCCGGGAAGCAGGTGGCTTCAGAGGTGCGCAAAATTCTGGGTGAGGTCTTCAATAAGAAAATAATAGTACTCACAGGTCCGGGCAATAACGGCGGAGACGGATTGGTTGCCGCCAGATATCTGGATGGATGGGAGGCTAAAGTTCACCTCTTTCTCTTGGGAAAGAGGTCTGAAAACGACTCGAATCTGAAGCTGGTAAACCAGAGCCGCATTTTAGTCTACAAAAACCTTGATGAACTTGACCGCCTGTTGCGTGATGCTGATATTGTGATAGACGCTTTGTTCGGTACCGGCAGCAATCGCCCCATTGAAGGTATTTATAAAGAGGCGCTCGGCAAGGTTACGGAAGCAAAGCAGAAAAATTATAGCTTTAAGATAATTGCGCTCGATTTACCTTCCGGTTTGAATGCCGATAATGGTTACTGCGACCCGTCCTGTCTAAACACAGATTACACTATAACTCTCGGTTACCCTAAAATTGGACTATTTACCGGCAGGGGGCCCGAAAAAGCCGGAAAAGTAATAGTATCCGATATCGGTATCCCTGATTATATGGTAAGGGATGTCAAACTGGAACTATTGACCGGAAAGTGGGCTAAGAATGCATTGCCCGGGCGTCCTCTAAACGCTAACAAGGGTACATTCGGAAAGGTTTTAACGGTTGCCGGCTCCATAAATTATATCGGTGCGGCTTATCTGGCTTGCAGCGGCGCCATGAGAGCAGGAGCCGGTCTGGTTACACTGGCTATTCCCGTTAGCCTGCAAGCTATACTGGCATGTAAACTGAATGAGGTAACATATCTGCCGCTATCGGAATCGGTTAAAGGATTTATATCCGAAGACTCGTCTTTAGAAGTGCTGCCGGCTTTGAATAATTATGATGTACTCCTTATCGGATGCGGATTGGGGCAGCAGGATACTACTGCCGCATTTATCCGCTCCGTTCTCTTCGGTAAAAAACCAGCTATGCCGATTGTCATAGATGCCGACGCGTTGAATGTTCTGGCAAAATCAAACGAATGGTGGCAAAAGTTGATGATGGATGCCATTCTAACGCCGCATCCGGGCGAAATGTCCAGGCTTACGGGATTAAAAGTTGAAGAAATCCAGTCGAACAGAATTGATACGGCGATGCTTTTTGCACAGAAATGGGGGAAAACAGTTGTCCTTAAAGGGGCATATACTGTTATCGCTTCCGCTGACGGCAGATGCCGCGTATCACCGTTTGCCAATCCGGGGATGGCATCTGCCGGAACCGGCGACGTGCTGGCTGGGATAATTGCAGGGCTGGCGGCGCAGGGTTTGGATAATTTTGATGCCGCCTGTCTGGGTGTATGGCTGCACGGACAGGCAGGAGAAATAGTAAAATCAGAACTTGGCGATACCGGAATGCTGGCAGGTGATTTAATTCCGGTTGTTCCGAAAGCAATCAAAAAATTGAAAGAAAGTTAAGTCTTTTAAAAAGAGGATAAATATGTTACTGGCAATAGATATCGGAAATACGGAAATTACGGTTGGAGTGTTCGACGGGGAGCAAAAAAAGACCACCTTTCAAATGACTACCTCCATTCACCGCACAGCTGACGAAAATGCAGTTCTACTGATAAGTATCCTGAAGAGCCGCGGATTGGAGGTATCTGATATTAAAGATGTGGCTTTATGCAGTGTCGTTCCCCCGTTGACTTCTATTTTTGAAGACATGGCAAAGCGCTATTTCGACATTGCACCCCTGATTGTAGCTGCCGGTATAAAAACTGGCATACGCATATGTATGGATAATCCGAAGGAAGTGGGCGCCGACCGTATCGTCGATGCTGTTGCCGCAAGTCATCTTTACGGCGGTCCGGTGATAATCGTGGATATGGGCACGGCAACCACTTTTGAAATAGTTTCTAAAAACGGTGATTACCTGGGCGGGGCTATTGCTCCGGGAATCCTTTCTTCCGCCGAGGCGCTCTTTCAAAGGGCTGCTATGCTGCCCAGAATCGACCTTACAGCGCCCAACAAGGTGATAGGCACCAATACCATTGACGCTATGAAATCGGGCATGGTTTACGGTTATGTGGGGCTGGTGGAAAGTATGGTACTGCGTATGCAGAAGGAAATCGGGGCAAAGATTAAGGTGGTAGCTACCGGCGGATTTGCGAGTTTGATTGCCAGAGAAACCAAGGTTATCGACGAAGTAAATACCGACCTGACGCTTATCGGTCTGAGATTTATATACGAGATGAATCGGGAGTAATCTTGCAGAGCAATACCCTTTAAGGATAAACTAAAACATAGATTATACGTATGATTACAGGAGATTCCAGACTGATTCGGCGATCGCCAGTTTGGTCGGAATGTTTTCCGCTTTAATCTTTCGACAAGCTCAGGATGAGCAGAAATTAATATAGTCCCGATGAAATCGGGATGAGCCTGTCGAACCATAGCGGCGTCGAATATATTATTTTGTTTAACAATCAAGAGTGATTAAAAAGTAACGGGTATGATATGGATATATTGAAAGATAAAACAATACTTTTGGGAATTACCGGAGGCATATCCGCTTACAAAGTGCCGGATATTGCCAGCAAGCTGTGCCAGTACGGGGCAAACGTAGATGTCGTTATGACCGAATCGGCGGCGAAATTCATAACTCCGCTGACACTGCAGAGTATTACCGGAAGGCAGGTGTTTACCGATATGTGGCAGCCTGTTGCGGGTTTTAAAGCCGCTCATGTGGCACTTGCTGAAACGGCAGACGTAATCCTAATCGCTCCGGCAACGGCAAATACCATTGCCAAGCTTGCCTGCGGTTTGGCTGACGATATGCTTTCCTGTGCTGTTCTGGCAACTAAAGCTCCGGTTATTATTTCTCCGGCAATGAACGACAATATGTTAAATAATGCGGTAACTCAGAAAAACATATCCAAACTGAAAGACCGGGGATTTGTCATCATAGAGTCCGGTTACGGCCATCTTTTATCCGGTAAGGTTGGGCAGGGACGTTTGCCTGAAACGGCTGAGATAATCGATATCATAAAGCTGGTTCTGGCACGCGGTGGGGATTTTTCCGGAAAACGTATAGTGATAACCGCCGGTGGAACCAAAGAAGCTATCGACCCGGTGCGTTTTATCGGCAATCGGTCCAGCGGTAAGATGGGATTTGCCATAGCGCAGGCTGCTCGCGACAGAGGAGCTGATGTTACCTTGATAACCACTGTTCCACTCAAGCCCTCCGCCGGAATGGAAGTGGTTAATGTCGAATCAGCCCGTGAAATGAAAAAGGCGGTTGAAGATGCCGTTGTCGGGGCTGATGTTTTAATAATGGCGGCGGCGGTAGCGGATTATCAGGCAGAAAAGTCTTCCGGCAGCAAGATTAAGAAAAATGGGGATGTGCTTGAACTGAAACTGATTAAAACACCGGATATATTATCGGAAATCAAAGGAAGTTTTATCAAGGTAGGTTTTGCCGCCGAGAGTGAAAATATCATCGAGAATGCATTAACCAAAATTAAAGAAAAAGGGCTGCATCTTATTGTGGCTAACGATATTACCGCTACGGACGGCGGTTTCGGGGCAGATACCAATCGCGTTATAATCATCGACAGAAAAGAAGTACCGGAAGAATTACCGTTGCTTACCAAGCGCGAAGCGGCGGATAGAATACTGGACAGGATAAAAGAGATATTATAATCTGTTTCCTGTAAAATATATTGAAATCTATGAGGGGCGCTGCCCCTCTCTTTTAATCGTGTTCTCTTTTGATATTATCGAGAGGGTGTTTAACAAAACTTTAAAGGGGCAAGCATGTTTGAATCGGAACAAAATGAAATGCCTAAAGCCTATGAAGCGGCTAAGGTAGAAACAAAATGGTATAAATACTGGATGAAAAAGGGTTACTTCAAGCCGGAAATAGACCCGGATAAAGAGCCTTTTGTTATTATGATGCCGCCGCCCAATGTTACCGGCGGTCTGCACGTAGGGCACGCTTTAACTGCCACGCTGGAAGATATTATGATTCGCTGGCATCGCATGCTGGGAGAGCCGACACTTTGGCTGCCAGGGTTCGACCATGCCGGTATTGCGGCGCAGGTAGTTGTCGAGAGGCAACTGGCGCAGGAAGGTACCGATAAATACGAATTGGGGCGTGAAAAGTTTGAGAAAAGGGTTTGGAAATGGGCCGGTGAGTGCCATGACACCATTATGCACCAGCACCAGCGTCTCGGTATCTCCTGTGATTGGAGCCGCGAGCGGTTTACGCTCGATGAAGGATTGAGTAAAGCGGTGCGCGAGGTTTTCGTGCGTTTGTATAATAAAGGTTTGATATATCGCGGAGAGCGCATCATTAACCGTTGTCCGCGCTGTGCCACCGCGCTTTCCGACCTCGAAGTCGACCATAAGGATGTAACGGGCAATCTCTATTATATACGCTATAAACTGGTCGGCGATGAAGAAAATTACCTGACGGTTGCCACCACCCGCCCGGAAACACTTTTGGGTGATACAGCTATTGCCATCAATCCTGCTGATGAGAACTTTGCCGGTCTAATCGGTAAAAAGGCTATTGTGCCGGTAGTGAACCGCGAAATCCCGATAGTCGGCGATGACATTGTCGATTTGCAATTCGGTACCGGCGCGGTTAAAGTTACGCCCGCACACGACCCGGTCGATTTTGAAATCGGGCAGCGGCATAATCTGCCTCTTGTTAATATACTTAACCCCGATGCTACTATGAACGAAAACGCCGGACCTTATACCGGTATGGACAGATTCGTTTGCCGCAAGACGATAATCGCCGACCTCGACAGAGACGGGCAACTGGTGAAAATCGAACCGTATAATCATTCCATAGGCCATTGTTTCCGCTGCCACACTGTTGTAGAGCCGATTGCAAGCAAGCAGTGGTTTGTAAAGACGGAACCGCTGGCAAAACCGGCTGTCGAAGCGGTAACTGACGGCAGGATTACCATTCTGCCCGAGCGTTTCACTAAAGTCTATCTCAACTGGATGGAGAATATCCGCGACTGGTGTATCTCGCGCCAGTTATGGTGGGGGCACCGTATTCCGGTATGGTACTGTAAAAAATGCGATGCTCTGACGGTGGATACCAAAGACCCGCAGCGCTGTTCGGGTTGCGGCTCGACAGAAATAGAACAGGACCCCGATGTTCTGGATACCTGGTTCAGTTCCGGCCTTTGGCCTCATTCGACGCTCGGCTGGCCTGACGATACGGAGGACTTCCGCTATTTCTATCCTACCTCTGTAATGGAAACGGCTTATGATATCCTATTCTTCTGGGTTGCCCGTATGATAATGCTGGGCATCGAAGATACCGGGGACATTCCTTTTCGCACCGTTTACCTGCACGGACTGGTGCGCGACGAAAAAGGCGAAAAGATGAGTAAAACCAAGGGTAATGTGGTCGATCCGCTTGAGCTGATGGATCGCTACGGCACCGATGCCCTGCGCTTTGCGCTTTCTACCGGCATTTCACCGGGTAATGATACCAAGATTACTCCGATCAAGATGGAAGCCGGCAGGAACTTTGCCAACAAGATGTGGAATGCCACTCGATTTGTGTTAAAGAGTATGGAATCCTACAGCGGCGATATGAAAATCGATAGAAAATCCATACCGCTTGAGGATAGATGGATACTTAGTCGATTGAACACTACCATTGTCGATGTAGACAGACTGATGAAGGAATACCAGTTCGGCGAAGTGCAGAGACAAATCCACGATTTCCTGTGGGGCGAGTTCTGCGACTGGTACATCGAAATCAGTAAAGTCAGATTGAATGCCGGTGAGGGGGTTGTTTCCCCAATCCCCGTTTTAATAGAAGTGCTGGAAAAATCCCTGCGACTGCTGCATCCCTTTATGCCGTTTATTACCGAGGAGTTGTGGCAGAATATTGTCGATAAGATGCCTGAAGACAAATCCAGGCCGGAATCTATTATGATTGCGCCTTATCCGCAACCCGATGAGTCTTTTAAGGATGATGTTGCCGAAGAAGTGATGGCTTCCGTGGTGGAAATAATACGCTCGATTCGCAACGCCAGAACCGAATATAAAGTGGAACAATCCAAGCAAATCGAAGCCATTATATATGCCGGTGATATGGAAAAAGAAATTACCGCTTATGCTTCGGCAATCCGTACGCTGGCAAAGGCTGACCCGTCAATCAAACGAAACAGGGGCGGGGCTTCGCCTGAGAACTCTCTTGTCATCGTGTTGAAAGGGGTAGAAGTGGTTATTCCCATGCAGAGTATGGTTGATGTAGAGGCTGAGAAAAAGCGTATAAAGAAAGAAATCGACCAGCTCGAAAACGAGGTGATTCGCCTCGAAGACAGGCTCAAAGACGAGGCATTTTTATCGAAAGCCCCTGCACAGGTGGTCGAAAAAGAACGTGCCAATCTCGCCGGCAAGCAGGATAAGTTAGGAAAACTGAAAGAGCATCTGGCTAATCTGGAAGCATAGATATTTAATATGCCTATCTTATCAAAATGGGGTATTAGGGACGCGTATAAAAATGAATTAACCCCACCCCTTATGTTGAGTTCCGGCTTGACGGAACGAAATCCCGATTGTATCGGGTAAACTGAAGGACAGTCGGGACATAGCTAGGACAATAATAAAATCCGTTCGCCCTGGGCTTGTCGAAGGGTTGAACGAACGGATGAAAGCATTTTTAATTTATGGCCGCCGTTATGGTTCGACAGGCTCACGATGTTTGCCTTTCCATGCTTATATTGTACTGATGATTAGATAAGGGTATGTGGTTATATATATACTATCTTATCTGTTAGACCATTATTTATACACCAAGTTTCTGCATAGGAACCTGCTTCTAAAATAATGGTTGTTAGCCCTGTACAGCCAGAGAATGCACTATTTGCAATGCTTGTTAAACTATCAGGTAGGGTTATACT
>JAAYAZ010000133.1 GCA_012719115.1 Dehalococcoidales bacterium | reverse complement strand
GGGTCCTGTGCTTTTTCACCGATTTTGAACGGCACGGTGGGGGTGGTGGGGGTAACCAGAGCATCGTATTTTTCGAATGCACTATCAAACTCGCGGCGGATTAAAGTGCGCACTTTCTGAGCTTTAAGATAATAAGCATCGTAGTAACCGGCGGAGAGGGCATATGTTCCCAGCATTATACGTCTTTTAACTTCGGGCCCAAATCCGATTTCACGGGTCTTTTCCATTGCTTCCCACATGTTATCGGTATCCTTGTATGAAAAGCCGTATTTTACGCCGTCGTAGCGTGCCAGGTTAGCCGAGGCTTCCGACGGGGCGATGATATAGTAAACTGCCAGCGCATAAGGGGTACTCGGCAGAGAAACGTTCCAGTCGATTACCGCTCCCAGTTCTTCAAGTTTGGCAATAGAGGCTTTGACGGCATCCTCGACTTCTTTCTGCATCCCTTCCACAAAATACTCTTTGGGAACGCCGATGCGCATGCCTTTAATATCTCCGGTAAGGCACTTGGTATAATCGGGCACAGGCACATCCACAGAGGTCGAGTCATTATTATCGAATCCTGAAATGGCATTCAGTACCAGCGCCGCATCGGTAACATCATGAGTAAAAGGCCCAATCTGGTCCAACGAGCTGGCAAATGCAACCAATCCGTAGCGGCTGACCCTGCCGTAGGTCGGTTTCAAACCGGTAACACTGCAAAAACTTGCCGGTTGCCTGATACTGCCTCCGGTATCGGAACCGAGGGCGTAAATGGCTTCACCGCATGCTACTGCCGCCGCCGAGCCGCCACTGGAACCTCCGGGAACGCGGCTTAAATCCCAAGGGTTACGGGTGGTAAAGAAAGCCGAGTTTTCGGTGGAAGAACCCATAGCGAACTCGTCCATATTTGCTTTGCCGACCATCACCATGCCTTCGGCATTCAGTTTTTCCATTACGGTGGCGTTGTAGGGCGGTACGAAATTTTCAAGCATCTTCGAACAGCAGGTGGTCTTGACGCCCCTGGTGCAGATGACATCCTTAATCATGGCCGGAACGCCGGTTAAGGGTTTGCAGTTGCCGGAAGCTATCATTTCATCAGCTTTCTTCGCCTGTTCAATGGCATGGTCGGCGGTAAACGTTACGATGGCTTTAACCTGCGGTTCGAGTTTTTCTATTCTATCGAGGCATGATTTCGTCAGTTCGACAGATGAAATCTGCTTATCTTTCAGTAATTTATGGGCTTCGCTTATAGTTAATTGCTTTCCGTCCAACAATGTAATCTCCTTATGATTTAATCCAACCTACTCCAGCACGACCTTGACCTTTATATAATCGCCGTCCCGCTGCGGGGCATTGGCAAGCACCTCGTCCTGCGGCAGGGAAGGCTTGACTATGTCTTCTTTCAAGACGTTTGTCAAGGCATTCGGTTGTGCTGTCGGCGGAACATTGTCAGTATCCACCTTATTCAATATTTCGAAGTTTTCCAGTATATTGGATAACTGCTCGCTCATTTTCTCCACCTCATCCTCGGTTAGCCCCAGCTTGGAGAGGCGGGCAATATGTAAAACCTGTTCTTTGCTCAGTTTCATAAGTTACTCCCGACAATTGTAATATTGCCAATTATAACATTCACGATTGAGTATCACAACACGGAGAGGATTTATCGGGAACAGGATGACAAACAGCGGATAGTCAAAAATAATCTTGAAAATAATCTTGAAGTACGGACAAAGCAGAACGGGGAGAAAACTGTCATACTGAACGTAGTGAAGTATCTAAACACCTTTCGATCATCAAATAAAAAGGTGAAAGTCCATTATAAATAAAAAAGGCGGAAGGGATTGTCATTGTCGGGACAGTTCAGGGGGCTGAAGCAATTCTTTAAACAAAAATCCCCCTCTCTGTAAACCGGGAAGAGGATTCGTTATAAGTCTATTGAAAACTATTTTCTGTAGTTATCCAATTGTTTCAAAACCCAGTCCGCCCATTTGTCAACGCCATTGCCGTTGATGCTGCTGATTGTGAATATTTCGATACTTCCGTTCATTCCTCTGACGGTGCGCGTGAAATTATCTATATCAAAGTTTACATAAGGTATGAGGTCTATCTTATTGACGATACAGGCATCTGCTATTGTAAACATCAGCGGGTACTTATGAGGTTTATCCTCTCCTTCCGGAGTAGAGGAAATGATTATTCTTTTATACTCTCCCAGGTCGAATTCCCCAGGGCATATCAGATTGCCGACATTCTCTATAAAGATGACATCCAGTTCATCCAGAGGCAGATTTTGCAGAGCCATATTAACCATGCCGGCATCGAGGTGGCAACCTCCGTCGGTGTTTATCTGGATAGCTGTTACCCCCGATTCGGTCAGTTTAACTGTATCTATGCTTGAAGCGACATCCCCTTCGATAACCGCCATCCTGGCTTTTTCTTTAAGTGCCTCCGCAGTCCTTAGCATGGTGGTAGTTTTTCCGGCCCCCGGCGATGCCCAGACATTGACCATCATTATCTTTTTGGATGCCAGCAGTTTACGGTTCTGCAGTGCCATCTGGTCGTTGGCATCCAGAATATTCTTCAAAACCTTGATTTCCATTTAATCCACCTCTATGCTTTCTATATATAATTCCTTGCCGGATATCATCTCGATATCCATCGAATGGCATTTTTCACATTCCCAGAAAACGTCCTTTGGATTTACAATACTGCCGCAGTTGCAGCATTTTGCCTGCATCGGCACTTTACGGAAATTGATTGTCGCCCCTTCTCCGATGGTATCTTTGGTCATCAGCTCGAAGTAAAAAGCAACCGAATCGTCTACCGCTCCGGACATCTCTCCGAGCACCACGTTTACGGAGGTCAATTTTTTGGCATTGGCTTTTTCTGCTTCGTCAAGAGCCAATTTTACCAGGCTGCGTGTAATTTCCAGTTCATGCATTGCTAGCAAATCCTCGGCAGCGGTTCTCCCACCAGCATATCCACAATCCGTGAGGTTCCCAGTGCAGTCGTTAAGGTTACTTTTGCTGTATGTTTTTCGGTTACCTCGCCGATAATGACGGCGTTCTGTCCGTATTTATTTTTCTTCATCCGGTCAAGTATCTTATCGGCATCCTCCGCTTCGACAACCGCCACAACCTTTCCCTCGTTGGCGATATAAAGCGGGTCGAGCCCCAGCATTTCGCAGGCAGCGGCAACTTCGCGTCTAACCGGAATCTTTTCTTCATCTATTCTGATACTTACACCCGATTGCTGGGCGATTTCGTTTAAGGTGCTTGAAAGCCCTCCCCGGGTGGG
>JAAYAZ010000132.1 GCA_012719115.1 Dehalococcoidales bacterium | reverse complement strand
TTCGAGCGGATTTGCCGGTCAGCATACTGAAGTAATCAGCACGGTAATTATCTCCATTATCCTTCTAATCCTGGCTTTAGTTTATATAGTATGGAGCGGAAAAAAGCTGGAGAAAAAACCGAATAGTTAATATTTATTGTTTATACAATGCCTAACTTTTCTCTTTATCTGGCGTTATAGTTTATATGAAATTATTAATTATAAAAAGGGGTCGGAATATGCTAAAGATGACAAAAACAATATCTTTTGTTTTTCTTGCGCTGGTAATGTTTATTGTGCCGCTTGCGGGTTGCGGCGCTGATAGCGAGCCGATAGACATCAATTTCGATTTAAACCAGGATGCGGAAGGATGGGCAGGCGGTTTTACCGATTTACCGGTAGAATACGAACAGGACAGTTACCAACTGGATTACGGGTACGTGGATTCGCCTTTGGGCGGTAAAGCACTGATGTTAAGCAGTATGAATCGCAGCGACGATACTTTTATGTTTATCAAAAAGCAGCTGACATCCGCTGACGGTTTAAGCCCGAATACCGCCTATCTGGTTACCATTGAGGTTACATTTGCTAGCAATGCTCCCGCCGGTGCCGTGGGAATCGGCGGCCCTCCCGGAGAAGCGGTATATGTTAAAGTGGGGGCATCCGCAATCGAACCCAGCCCTGTAGATGACAACGGTTTTTATACCTTGACTGTCGATAAGGGCAGCCAGAGTGAGGGAGGTCGTGATGCGGTAGTTGTCGGCAATGTTGCCAAGTTAGTAAACGACGATTTCGAAACCTATGAACTAAAGACGCTTGCTAATCAGGACAATCCGCTGGAAGTTACCACCGATGCCGACGGCAATATGTGGATATTTGCCGGCACCGATTCCGGCTTCGAAGGCTTGACAACTCTTTATTATACAGAGGTCAATATTACCCTGGAAGCTAAATAATAATTAGTGTTCTCCTCCCCTTATTGCTTCCCGTGGCTGCAAAGCCGCGGGGAGCTTTTTATTAAATATTGACCTAATGCTCCGGCTATTCTAAAATTGACGCATGCCTTCTGAAACGCTAACCATTGTGATTACCATCGTTGCCATTCTGGCTGCTATCGGCTGTATGGTGGCGGCTTTTCGTGCTTTCAAGTATATGCGCACCATCGACGATTGCCCGACATCCAAAACGCAGGGGGTTTTTATCGGGCTGACCGAACTGAAAGGAACTGCCGAAAGCGATGAACCGCTCATAAGCTATCTTGCCGGAAAGAAATGCGTGCAATACTGCTGGCAGGTAGATGAGCATTGGTCGCGCACGGTACATGAAACTTACACAGATGCGCAGGGGCACGTACATTCACGTACCCGTACTGAAAGCGGCTGGAAAAATATAGCCGGCGAGGAAAAATCGGTTCCTTTCTATCTAAAGGACGATGCCGGTTTGATACGCATCGTTCCGGATGGCGCCGACATCCAGAATATCAGGGTTTTTGATGAAAAATGTACTCCGGCAGATGACCTTTATTACGGAAAGTGCCCGGTTAGAGAGATTCCCCACACCACCCACAGACGAAGATTTTACGAATCTGCCATTCCGTTGCATACCATGCTCTATGTTATCGGGCAGGCACATGAAAGGCAGGATATGGTTGCTGCCGAAATAGCATGGGATAAAGATGTAAAAATGTATATAATCTCAAACCGCACCGAAAAGCAGGTACGCTCGTCTTATCTGCGCGGGTTCTGGTTATGGCTGATAGCCGGCTTGCTGTGTGCACTCGGTGGAGCCGCTGCTTTAACTTATATGGGGGGAGGTATGCCGGTATTCGTCTGGCAACCTTTTATAGCCACCGCCGCTATTTATCTTTTTATTTTTATACTGGCATGGATTTTGAATGTTTATAACAGCCTCGTAAATTTGCACAATCGTGTTAAACAGGGCTGGTCGCAGGTGGATATCCAGTTGAAACGTCGCTATGATTTAATCCCCAATCTGGTTAAGACTGTCGAGGGTTATCGCTGTTATGAATCCGATGTGCAGACACTGATTGCCGAACTGCGAAGTCAATCGCAGGCTACTGCGCCCGGCGAAAAGGGCGGCGATTTTAAAGGGATGGCGCCGCTAATCAATATCATTAGTGAAAAATATCCCGAACTCAAAGCCAGCCAGTCCTTTTTGCGATTGCAACAGCAGCTTTCGGAAACCGAGCAGCGCATCGCACTGGCACGTGATTATTATAATGATATCGCTACCTTTTACAATACGCGGCTGGAAATTATCCCCGACAGGTTCGTGGCTTTTATTGCCCGCCTGCGCCCGCGCACCCTGATGGGAGCAGCCGATTTCGAGCGCGCACCGGTGCAGGTCAAACTGACGGAGTAAAAAAGCTTGCTTTGCCGTCCGAACCCTCTTATGCTAAAATCTAAAAAAAGGCGATGAAGCTCGTCGGAGAATGAATAAACTCGAACCGTCTGGATAAGTCTGATAGCTTCTACTGTGAAAAAGCAGTGGAGGCTTTTTTATTTGCCCACGGGTCTTTAATCTAATAATCGGGAGTTAATATGCAAGTCCTTTATATTGCCATCGCCGGCGCACTCGGAGCCGTCAGCCGTTTTCTTTTAAGCGGGGTTACTTACCGCCTGCTGGGTTCCGGGTTTCCCTACGGAACGCTGTGCGTTAATGTTATCGGGTCTCTTTTAATCGGTTTTATAATGCAGGTGGGCTTGAGCACCGATATTATTCCCCAGCAGTTAAGGATAGCGATGACAGTTGGTTTTCTGGGGGCTTTTACCACCTTTTCCACCTTCAGCTACGAAACTTTAAACTATATTCAGGAAGGGGTGTGGGGAATGGCGCTATTAAATATCGCCGCTAATGTTATAGTCTGTTTACTGGCGGTGTTTGCGGGTATAATAATCGGTAAGTTAACCTTTGGAGGTGCCTGATGAGAAAACTGGAGGGAGAACAGTTGATGGTACGCATCTTTATCGGGGAATCCGATAAAGTCGATGGGAAACCGCTTTACCAGGCGCTGGTGGAAAAGCTCAGGCAGGAGCAAATAAGCGGAGCTACCGTTTTGCGCGGCATCTTAGGTTATGGTGCACGGAGCATCATACATACTGCCAATATACTGCAACTCAGCCATGACCTGCCGGTTATCATTGAGGTTGTAGACACACAGGAAAATATCGAACGGGTACTGCCTCAAATCGAATCTATTATCGGCGACGGGATGATTACGATGGAGAAAGTAAAAGTTTTACATTACGGGACAAAGGATTACTTACGCGCCTGAATATGTATTGTCATTAAATTTATATCGGTATATAATATAAGCCTTTAGCCAAAAGCCGGATGCTTCGGCTTGTTTTTTATAAATTGGACTTAAAGTGGGAAATCATTCTCTTTTTTAACGGTTTATGCATTGAAAGGTCAAGCCGGATTTCCGGTTAAGATATAAGTTGTCTTTTTAAGAAACCTCGAAACGGAAGTCATTTTTCCCCTGCAACGATATTCTTTTTGATTTGGGAGTAATTAGCATCATATATGAGTAAACATACTGTTTTCGATACCGATAACATCGGTAAACTACTGTTAAAACTGACTGTTCCGGCGTTTATCGGTATGGCTGTTATTTCTTTATACAATGTTGTCGATACCATTTTCGTCGGGCAGTATGTCGGCAAGCTGGGCATCGCCGCTCTTTCAATCGTTTTCCCGATACAGATGCTTTCAATGGGTGTCGGTCATTTGACCGGTATGGGCGGAGCCTCTCTGATATCGATGTCAATCGGTAAGGGTGATAAAACAAGGGCAGAGAAAATTCTGGGCAATGCGATTACCCCGACCATTGTTTTTTCCGCTGTCCTTATGATATTCGGCTTGTCCAATACCGATTTCTGGTTAAGGCTGATCGGGGCTTCGGATTCGGTTTTACCCTATGCCTCCGATTATTTGCGTATCATACTTATCGGTATGTTCTTCCAGACCTTTGCTATGTCTTTCAATTTTCTTATCAGGGCTGAGGGAAATGTGCGCGTGCCGATGATAAGTATGATTATCGGGGCGGTATTGAATATTGTTCTCGATGCTATTTTTATCATTCCGCTGGGGCTGGGCGTTGCCGGCGCTGCCTGGGCTACCATTATCGCCCAACTCGTCTCGGTCATCTATTGTGTTTACTACTATCTGTCGGGCAGGAGTTTTCTTAAAATTTATTTTAAGAATCTATTAATCGACTGGAAGATTCTGGGCTCGATTTTTGCCATCGGCATCTCTTCTTTTGTTATGATGATGGCAACCAGCATCTGTGCCATTATCATTAACCGTGTTCTCAATCAATACGGCGGAGACCTCGCTGTCTCCGCTTACGGCATTATCAACAGGATTATGATGTTTGCCTTGATGCCGGGTATGGTAATCGGGCAGGGTTTGCAGCCTATTCTGGGGTTCAATTACGGAGCCAAACGCTACGACAGGGGGCTGAAAGTAATCAAGATAGCCGTTACGGCGGCTACTGTTTTATGCATAGCGGCTTTTACGGTTCTTTATTCGTTCCCGGAGCTGTTTGTTCGTATTTTCAACAGCGACCCGGAACTTATTGCATTGACGGTGTACGGTGCAAGGCGCATTTTTATCGCCATGCCGATAATCGGGTTTATGATGGTTAGCTCTACAATGTTTCAGGCTCTCGGGAAACCTGTTCAGGCGTTCCTGTCATCTGTTTCAAGGACCGTGCTTTTCCTGTTGCCGGCGGTATTGATACTGCCGCATTACTGGCAGCTGGACGGTGTCTGGCTGGCATTTCCGATTACCGACGGGCTGACATTTATACTGGTTTTAAGCCTTTTTATCCCGCAGATAAGGCAACTTATTAAATTAAGAGAAAAACAGCCGCCTATAGGACAATATGCCGATTAGACAAGCCGTTCGGCTTGACCTTATATGATAAGATAAAAATATATAGATTTAATAATTAAATTTCGTCAGAGGGCAAAATCGATGCAGGAAAAGACATCCGGGAAGAAGATAGGCCTGGCACTGGGGAGCGGAACTGCCAGAGGTTTGGCGCATATAGGGGTGCTGGAAGTGCTGCTTGGGATGGGTATTCATATCGATATGATTTCCGGTACCAGTATGGGGTCTATGGTGGCGGGGGTATATGCCAAGGGCGAAAGTATTGAAGCTATGAAGGAAATGGCTAGGGACCTCGGCTCCAAAAGGCTGTCATTTCTGACAGAACCGACATTGCCCAGAACCGGTTTAATAAGCGGGGTTAAAATGAATAATGCGTTGAAGTCTGTTTTCGGTGATATGAAGTTTGAAGATTTGAAAATCCCCTTTGCCTGTTCTGCTACCGATATCGAAAGCGGCCGCGAAGTGGTTATCGACCGCGGGCTGGTAAGGGAGGGGGTAAGAGCCAGTTGTACCGTACCGGTAATACTTGCTCCTATTAAAATAGAGGGCAGATATCTGGTTGACGGGGCGCTGGTAAATCCCGTGCCGGCAGACCTGCTAAAGAAAATGGGTGCGGATATTGTAATTGCTGTTAACGTCGCACCGCTTGAATACGACAATTCCAAGGCTAGCGATATTAAGAAAGACAAACGAAAAAACCCCAATATTCTGAGTATCGCATTTCAAACGGTAAATATTATCGCCAGCCAGAGAGTGCTTGCCTGTTTGGAGCATGCCGATATTATCATAAGCCCTCAGGTAAACCACATCGGGCGCGGGGACTTTCATCGCTCGGATGAGCTTATTCATCAGGGCGAACTGGCTGCTTTAGCCTGCCAGCAGCAGCTTAAATCCCTGATAACTTTGTAAATCTCCTATAGAATCGCAGTTCCGATACCATTTCAAAATAATTCCAATGTAAATACGTAATATTATAGTTATTTTTGACAAAATACTTTAATCAACATATAATATTAATGTTACTTAAAGTAATAGGAGGTAGCAATGAAAGAAGAATTAATTGAAAAGGTTATAAAATCCCGTCGTCGTATGAATCGTTTTATCAGGGAAGGCAGTGTTGAGTCATGGATTAACCTGAACCTGACAATTCCGCAGATGAAATGTCTGACTTATATTTCTCGGCATGGTAAAACAAATTTAAGCGGGTTGGCAGCCGGCATTCACGTAACGCCGGCTAATGTTACCGGTATTATCGACAGGTTGGTCGATCAGGGATACGTTGCCCGCATTCCCGACAGCGCAGACCGGCGTGTGATGTGGCTTGGCGTTACTGAAAAGGGTGAATCGACTTTGTCCAATTTGAGGGAAGGCAGGTCGGGAAAGATGCGCGAACTGCTGGAATGCCTGTCCGATAATGAACTTTCTATCGTCTCTCAAGCTTTCGATATTCTGGCAGGCGCTGTGAGTAAAGTAAAAGAAAGTGATGATAAAAATGATTGATAATGCGGTTATGGTAGAAAACCTTGAGAAGAGTTATCGCAAGATAAAAGCGGTAGACGGGATCTCATTTAGTGTCCCCGAAGGCGAGGTGTTCGGGCTGCTGGGTCCCAACGGAGCCGGCAAAACCACTACCATTCGTATCCTTCTTACCCTGATACAATCATCAGCCGGCAGCGTGCTTATTTTCGGTATGGACACCGTCAGACAGTCCGATAAAATCAGGCAGATGGCGGGTTATGTGCCGCAGGGTATATCCGTTGATGGGGAACTAACCGCCTATGAAAATATGCTGATCTATGCCAAGCTGTATGGTCTGCCGTCAGCAAACAGGAGGAAACGCATAACTGAGGTGCTGGAATATATCGGTCTGGAAGATCGCGCAAACGATATGGTTAAAACCTATTCTGGCGGTATGATGCGAAGGCTGGAGCTGGCGCAGTCTTTAATTAACAGTCCGAAAATACTCTTTCTTGATGAACCAAGTATCGGATTAGATCCCAACGCCAGAAATGCTATGTGGGAGATGGTTCGCAAACTGCGTCAGGAACTCGGCACCACCATTTTCCTGACTACGCATGATATGGTAGAAGCGGATACGCTGTGCGATAGAATCGGCATTATGGATAGAGGGAAACTGGTAATAGTCGGTACCCCATCCGACTTGAAAGCTAATGTCGGCGGTGATGTAATTACAGTCAGTGCAAAAAATGCATCGCTTTCAGAGGTTATCGAGCAACTGGGTTATCAAACTATAGGCGAACCGTCAAACGGGACCGCCGACCTGCTGGTTAAAAAGGGTGAAAAAGCTATCCCCCGCATTGTAGAATCGTTCAAGGAAAAAGGGGTGGAACTCGATTCGGTCTTCCTTAAAAAACCGACACTGGATGATGTCTTTTTAAAGTATACCGGCTCGCGCATTGATGACGGGGCCGGTTGGGCTCAGGCGAAGAAGACCAGGATGACCTACAGGAGGATGGCTAAATGAAGTTAAAACGTTTTTTTACAAGCATGCTGGCAATAACCGAGCTTGAGCTTCGTAAAATCCGCCATGACCAGTCGCAAATTTGGATGCGTTTAATTCAGCCTATTCTCTGGCTTACCGTATTCGGTGTTACCTTCAGCACTATCAGGGTGATTCCGACCGGGGATTATACCTATCTGCAGTTTTTAACCCCGGGAATACTGGCGCAATCAGTCATCTTCGTCGCCATTTTCTACGGCATAAATGTCGTCTGGGAACGTGACCTCGGTCTTTTGAACAAACTGATGTCTACACCGGCGCCGCGTTCTTCGATTGTTCTGGGAAAATCTCTGGCAGGCGGTTTGAGAGGTACTTTTCAGGCTCTGGGAATACTGATAATAGCGCTTGTAATCGGTATAGATATAATACTCACCCCACTGAGTATAATAGGAATGTTTGTTATTATAATCCTGTGCGGAATATGCTTTTCCAGTATGAGTATGGCGCTGGCTTCTCTTTTCCGTACGCGTGAGAGGATGATGGGAGTGGGGCAGGCAATCACAATGCCGCTCTTTTTTGCCTCGAGTGCCATCTACCCGGTATCGATTATGCTGGGCTGGCTGCAGGTGATTGCAGTCGCTAATCCTTTAAGTTACGTGGTGGATGCACTGCGGTCACTTTTGGTCACCGGA
>JAAYAZ010000131.1 GCA_012719115.1 Dehalococcoidales bacterium | reverse complement strand
CGGAGTAGATTATATTTCAATCGGAGCACTGACACACTCGGTAAAAGCACTCGATTTCAGCCTTGAAATCGAAGCTTAACCCAGACTGCTTGAATATGGAAAACGAGAACAATAAACCTTGTAAAAAAGAATGCCGGGAGATAAAAGGTTGGCTAAAGTATCTTTTAATAGCCATCGGCACATTATCGGTAGCTCTCGGTTTTCTGGGGATATTCCTTCCCGTCCTCCCTACCACCCCCTTTCTGCTATTGGCAGCCGCCTGTTATATCCGCAGTTCAGAGCGTTTCTATTGCTGGCTTATCAATAACCGCTATTGCGGAAAGTACATCAGGGACTACCGCGAGAAAAAGGGAATCCCTCTAAAGTTAAAAATATATGTTATCAGTCTGTTGTGGATTACCATACTGGCATCAGCAATCTTTGTTGTTGAGATACTGGCAATCAGGATACTGCTTATTGTAATCGCAGTCGGGGTTACCATACATTTAACCACCATAAAGACAATCAGAGAATAATCAGATAAATTGCCCCGGATATTGAGTTATGGCTTTCCGGAACGAAATCCGGATAAATCAGAACACCAGATATCAGGTAAAAACATCGTATTAAGCCCCACCCCGGATACTTCATTCGTCCCTCATATATATTTAGCGTAGCTAATGTGCGAATGCAGAATGACAATACCCTAGCCGTCTTTGCGAGGAGTCCCTCTTAATGTCATTCTGAGTTGCAGACGAATGAATCTAATTTAAATCAGAGAGGGACGACAAAGCAATCTCTACCGCATGATTTATGTAAATTATGCGCTTTAAAAAATAACAGCATTTCATAATTATATGCGAGGCGGCGTAATTATATTGCATTGTAGGAATTGCTTCGCCTCAACAAGTCGGGGCTCGCAACGACGAACTGTGTACTCAATGATTGTCTTATCATCTTTATCAAGGTATAATCAGACACAAACACATATATTAAGGGTGAATAAATGCAAATCAAGCGGGCTGAAGGAATCGGATTCTGCCTCGGCGTCAGGCGCGCCGTAGATATCGTTGAGCGTGTAGCCGCCGAACGCGGGAACGTGGAAACACTGGGCGCCATCGTTCATAACCAGCCGGTGCTTCGCAAGCTGGCAAAAAAAGGCGTTTCGGTGGTTAAAGATATAGCGGATGTAAAAGGGAAAGTAGTCATAACCAGCTCTCATGGGGTAAGCCCGGAAGTGGCCGAGGATATAAAAAAGAAAGAAATCGAACCTATCGACACAACCTGCCCTTTTGTTAAGCGTGCCCAGATTACCGCTGAAAGATTTGCCAAAGACGGCTTTTTTACCATTGTGTATGGCGATGCCGCACACCCGGAAGTAAAGGGAATACTTGGGAGAACAAACGGTAAGGGCATAGCTACCACAGATGTCGAAAGCCTTTTGAAAACGGAATCATTGCCGCGCAGGCTGGGGATACTCTCACAAACAACCCAGATACCGGACTCTTTTGCCGAGTTTATTAAAAAGCTTCTGGTATCCCCACTCTTTAAGGATGCCGAACTGCGGGTAGCCGACACTATCTGCCACGACATCAGGCAGAGACAAATAAACTCACTGGAGCTGGCAAAGGAATGCGACCTGGTACTGGTGGTCGGCGGTCATACCAGCGCCAACAGCCGGCATCTGGTCGAACTGTGCTCAACGGTAACCCCCACCTATCTGGTTGAAACAGCTGATGAAATACGCCCCGAATGGTTAGAGGGGAAAGATTATATCGGAGTTACCTCCGGCGCTTCTACAGATGAGTCCACTATCGATGAAGTAGTGGCAAGACTTAATGAGTTGACTTAGTTACTCATAGCGCAAGGCGTCCACCGCTTCCAGTTTAGCGGCACGGTTTGCCGGATAAATCGCTGCGATCAGACTGATAAAAGTTGTTACAGCTATAACCAGAAGCACCATATCTATCGAGAACACAGACATCTCGAATGTAGGAT
>JAAYAZ010000130.1 GCA_012719115.1 Dehalococcoidales bacterium | reverse complement strand
CTTGGCGGAAATTATCATTACCTGCTGGTCGGGGGTTACCGCTTTTGCAGCAGCTACATCCCCCGTTTTACCGACTATCTTAAAAGTGATAACGCCGCTGCCGGCACGATGCTGCAAAGGATAATCGTCGATAGGAGTCAGTTTGCCGTGCCCGCCCGAAGTAACAGTGAGCACGAAGGAACCTTTTTCTGCCACATCCATACTGACAACCCTGTCATCCTTTTCCAGTTTGATTCCATAGACGCCGCCGCTTGCCCTTAAACTGGTTCTAAGTTCAGAAATGGGGAATCTTATGGATTGACCTTTCTGCGTAATTATCAGAACGTCATCCGTTTCCTGCCCCTGGCAAACAGCTACCAGACTGTCATCTTTATCCAAATCCATGGCAATCAAGCCGCTTGAGCGCACTGTACTGAAACTGCTGACCGCGGTCTTTTTTACTTCGCCTTTAGCTGTCGCCATCAAAAGGAAGCTGTCTTCTTTAAATTCGCTAACCGCAATCAAGGAAGTTATTCTTTCTCCCTGCGGAATCGGGAACAGGTTGACAACAGCCATACCCTTTGAAATTCTGGATACATCCAAAGGTACTTCATGACATTTTGTGCAGAACACCTTGCCCTTATCCGTGAAGAATAACAGCGTATCATGCGTATCACCGACCACCAACAGTCTGACGGCATCCCGCTCGCGGGTTACCATCCCGATGATACCCTTGCCGCCGCGATGTTGCAGGGTAAACGACTTGGAAGGTACTCTTTTTACAAAACCGCGCTCGCTTAAGGTAACCACCATTCTCTGGTGCGGAATCAGGTCTTCCTCGCTGAAATCGAGCGCTTCCTGAACGCTTATCTCGGTCTTACGAGGTTTACCGAACTTGGATTTCAATTCACCGAGTTCATCTTTTACCAGCACCATCATTTTGCGCGGATTGTTAAGTAAATCCTCCAGATAGGAGATTGTCTTAAGTATCGCTTCATATTCATCGATTATCTTCTGTCTTTCGAGGCTTGCCAGGCGCCTTAATTGCATATCGAGGATTGCCTGTGCCTGAATCTGCGTCAGTTCAAAATTGGACATCAGTTCCTTTCTGGCATCTTCGGCCGATTTGGACTGGCGAATGGTCTTGATGACTTCATCGATAAAATCCAAAGCCTTTTTCAAACCCTCGAGGATATGAGCCCGATCCTGCGCACCCTTTAACTCGAATTTGGTGCGTCGTGTCAATACCTCGTGGCGGAAATCCAAAAAATACTGCAAAGCTTCTTTAAGGCTTATAACCCGCGGCTGCCCGTCTACCAGCGCCAGCATATTCACAAAGAAAGAGGACTGCATAGCGGTGTACTTATAAAGAGCGTTCAACACCTGACGGGACTGGGCTTCCTTCTTGAGTTCGATTACAACGCGCATTCCGTCCCTATCCGATTCATCGCGCAGGTCGCTGATACCGGCAATCTTTTTATCTTTAACCAGTACGGCTATTTTTTCTACCAGCGCCGCTTTGTTGGTCTGATATGGCAACTCCGTTACAATTATTTGCTGACGCCCGGTGGTGGACTCTTCATAGTAAGCCTTGGCCCTTACTAAAACCTTGCCATGACCGGTAGCATAGGCGCTGACAATCCCGTCCTTGCCCAAAATTATGCCGCCGGTAGGAAAATCGGGACCCTTGACATACTTCATAAGTTCATCGACCCCGGCATCGGGATTGTCGATGAGATAGCTTAAGGCATCGCATACCTCGTTTAAATTATGCGGCGGTATATTGGTAGCCATACCGACAGCAATACCTGAACTGCCGTTAACCAGTAGATTGGGAAGGCGGCTGGGAAGAACTACCGGCTCCTGCAGACTGTCATCGAAGTTGGGCATAAAATCGACGGTATTTTTATCCAAATCCGCCAACATATGCTCAGCTATAGTCTCCAGGCGCACCTCGGTATAACGCATAGCTGCCGGCGGGTCGTTATCTACACTGCCGAAGTTGCCCTGCCCGTCCACCAGTGTATGCCTCATAGAAAACGGCTGCGCCATACGCACCATAGCATCGTATACCGATGAATCGCCGTGCGGATGATACTTACCCAGCACTTCACCGACCACACGTGCGCTTTTCTTATGCGAACCGGAATGGTAAAGCCCCAAACCCTGCATGGCATAAAGAATGCGGCGATGCACCGGCTTCAATCCATCCCTGACATCCGGTAAAGCCCTTGAAACTATTACGCTCATAGCGTAATCAAGATAAGAGCTCTTTACCTCTTCATCAATTTTTATATCCTTAACGTTACCCAAACTCATATCGCTTTAAACCTCCTGTTCATCTTCTTCAATGAGATCATCGCCTTCTCCGCTATCCTCTGTAGTCTCTTCGGATAAAACGTCTCCATCGTCGCTATCATCATTATATTCCAGATCTGTCATAGAATCATTATATTCCAGCTTACGCTTCAATACTTTATCACTTACATAAGGCCTGATACCGCTGATACCTTTCGACGGAAAAGAGAGCTGGCCAAGCTGGGAAGGATGTTGATATGTTTCTTTTATTATTACCGCCAAATTATCGTCGGAAACACTGATTACCGTAGCCGAATAGCGGTTGCCCCCGTTCATCAGCCTTATCAATCGTTGGCTGTGCCTTGGTTCGATTAAACCCAGATATTCACTGCTGCCGTTTTCAACCACCAGATTCGAATCCACTATTTTTAGTTGAACCCTGTCGCCGGCGTCTACTTTGGCTAAATCCTTTTTCGATGCCAGTTGTATCAACTTTACAACACCCGCTTTGCCGATTTCTTCTATGAACACATTCGGTTCCACTTTTGAAGAATTCTCCTCCGGCTTGGCTCCGATTTCTATAAGGTGAGCTATCCTGGTCAGGTTCTTCTCGGCTATTTTATTGTGAGGGTCTAATTGCTTTGCGCGGCTGTAAGCCTCACTGGCAGCCGTGTATTCTCCCAATTCCATATAAGCGCGCCCCAACCGGTTAAATGAATCTACATCTTCGGGAAACGTTTCGATAATGGCTTTATTGGTTTCTACAGCTTCGCGCCAGCGGCCTTCCATAGCGAGAGCTATGGCATTTTTGCTCTGCTGTCTCATTATTCTCGCTTGTTCTTCATTTTCATACGACATGTTTAATTCTTTATTCCATCCCTGATTAATAAGCTTTTTATGAACAATTATTGTACCCCAGCATGTCAAGTATCACAAATCG
>JAAYAZ010000129.1 GCA_012719115.1 Dehalococcoidales bacterium | reverse complement strand
TTAACTTCGCTTCGGGCACCTGTTTCATTCTCTCTTCGAATTCCTTCTCATCACGGCAGGATGCCTGCAACTGCCGCTTGTATTCCTCTATAAGATCCTGCAATTCCATATCAATCATGACCGGAGGATATTCCAATTTGCTGATTTCTATCAATTTCTCAATAACCTTTTCCTCATAATTGGCAACAGCATTGCGTTCTTTTTCGCTTTTTAAGTTGGTGCGAATTCTGTCCTTCAAAGCCTCAAGAGACTCTATGCCGGGTGAAACTTTCTTGGCAAACTCATCATCAAGTTCCGGTAGAGTCATTCCACGCACGTCCTGTATTGTGACAGTGAATTCAACCTCTTTACCGGCTACTACTTTATTCCCAAAATCATCAGGAAGATTTAATTTAAATTTAGATTCTTCCCCTTTTTTCATTCCGACTAACTTATCGGCTAAACCTGGTATTTCCTTTGCAAATTCCGAATTCAACTCAAAGGTGATACCCTTATTGCGAATAATCGGAGACTCATAAACCTCTCCTATTATGTCCGCAGTGATGTTATCCCCATATTTAATCGGGCTATCCGATGACTCGGCACTACCACCATACTGTTTGCGCAGATTATCTAAAACCTCATTAAGTTCTTCGTCGCTGACTTCCAGCGGTTCCGGCTCTACGACCATATTTTTATAATCACCCAGTTCGACTGTCGGTTTTAAAGCAACAATCATTTCGAACTTCAACGGTTCGTTTTCCACAATTTTAACCATCGGTTGCATTACCGGTTCCAAATTGTGTTCTTTAATAACGTCATCGCAGATAAAAGGAACCGCTTCCCTGATAGCATCTTCAAGCAGTTTTTCCCTGCCGACATGTTTTTCCAGGATATCTCTGGGTGCGTTACCTTTGCGAAAACCCGGCACCTCGGTTCTTTTAACCAACCGTTGATACGCTTTTTCCATGTATCCTTCCATCTCCGAAATTTCGTTTACAACGGTCAGATAGCTCATATGGTTTTCTGTTTTATCCAGTGTTGATTTCATCGTTACCCCTTTATATTATTTATTCTTCTATCTGTTCATCCAACAGTTTTATATGCAATACGTCTATATCCTCCCGGCTTACAACATCGGGAGCATTAAAACATAAATCATAAGCATTTTGATTCTTCGGGAAAGGAATCACTTCCCTGATACTGGTTTCACCGGCAATCAGCATCAACATACGGTCTACCCCTATTGCTATTCCTCCATGCGGTGGAGCACCGTAGCTGAAAGCCTCCAGTAAATGCCCGAACAACTGGTCGATGGATTCATCCGTGTGCCCCATCACCTTAAAAACTCTTCTCTGCAATTGGGCATTATGAATCCTGATGCTGCCACCTCCAACTTCGTATCCATTTAATATTATATCATAGCTCTGGCTGAACACATCTTTCGGATTCGATTCCAGAATGGGGATGTCTTTTTCTTTCGGAGATGTAAAAGGATGGTGCATTGCTTCCCAGCGATTCGTTTTATCATCCCACGCAAATAACGGGAAATTGACAACAAAACAATAGGCAAATAAATCAGGGTCCGCCAACTTCAAACGGTTTCCCATTTCCAAGCGCATCCTGCCAAGAACATTGCTGACGGTAGCATCATCACCTGCGGCAATCATTAACATATCACCGGGAGCCGCCCCAAGACGTTTAGCCATTTCTTTAATCTGTTCAAGCGTAATAAATTTGGCTATCTGAGATTTAATTGTCTCTGAAGTCAACTCCTCAACACTTGAAGCGGAAGGATCCAGCATTATGGTTGCCAGCCCTTTAGCGCCGAAACCTTGAGCGATCTCGTTAAGTTCATTTATCTGTGCACGAGAATAACCGGCACAACCGGGAGCGCTGATTCCCTTTACCTTCCCACCGGCGGCAACTGCCGAGCTGAAAACAGCAAATTCGCAATCGGCAACAATATCCGAAAGGTCTTTTAACTCCATTCCGAAACGTATATCCGGCTTATCTGAACCGAAACGTTCCATTGCATCGGCATAATTAATACGCGGGAACGGTTTTATAATCCGCTTTTGCGGTTTTACTTCTTCCATTATTTTAACGAAGAGGTCTTCGATTAACTGCATCACATCCTCTTCTTCCGCAAAGCTCATTTCTATATCGAGCTGTGTAAACTCCGGCTGCCTGTCCGCACGCGTATCTTCATCACGAAAACACTTGGCAATCTGATAATACTTTTCAACCCCGGCTACCATTAAAAGCTGCTTCAACTGTTGGGGAGACTGCGGCAGGGCATAAAACTTGCCGGGATATACGCGGCTCGGAACCAGGTAATCACGAGCCCCCTCGGGAGTTCTTTTTATAAGGATAGGGGTTTCGACTTCCAAAAATCCTCTGTTATCCATAAAATCACGCATCATCTTGGTCACACGATGACGCAGAATAACGTTGTTTTTCATTCTTTCGCGCCTGATATCCAGATAACGGTATTTCAAGCGCAGGTTTTCGTCTATTTCAATATCCTCATTAATGTAAAATGGAGGAGTTATAGAAGTATTCAATATCTTGACAGTATCGGCTAGAATTTCAATTTCCCCGGTCGGTAATTTAGTATTTTCCGTACCCGGCGGACGCAGAGAAACCTGCCCCACCACCTGTATTACATATTCATTTCGTAACTGGCTGGCGATATCATGACATTCTTTGGAGCTTTCAGGATTAAAAACAACCTGTACAACCCCATCTCTATCCCTGAGGTCGATGAAAATCAAACCACCGTGGTCACGCCGACGGTCCACCCAGCCACCAAGGGTTACAATCTGTCCATTATTATTCCGGTTAAGTTCCCCGCAACTGTGACTCTTTAGCAAACTTCTTCCCCCTGCCCTAAAATATGTAATTTACGTAAAGCTAATTATAACTCAGGGCTGTATATTGTTCAAACACAAACCGCTAAAATAAACCGGCACTTTTATTACGTGTTGCCTGCCCAAAATTATTTGACCATAGTTTAGCTTTAACTTATACTATCATTTCACCCTGTTGCATATTGTGTATTCAGAAATATACCGGATTGCAAAGTTGTGTCGAAATACTTTTGTAAATTATTGTTTCCGGCTAAATTATATAAACAGATATTCCTTTATACCATCAAACAAATGTATAATTAGTTGATATTATCTTAATTACCGGCAACCTTTTGCGAGAGGAGTGAAAGATAATAAAATGGCAAAATTCGATATTACATCACTTGACCCCACTAAACTTAAGGATTGGGAGATAGCGGAAGAAGCGGAAAAGTATATGAAGCCTATTTCGGTACTGGCAGATGAATGGGGTATAAAAAAAGACGAGCTTCTACCTTACGGGCATTTTATAGGTAAAGTTGATTTTCCCCTCATTCTTGACCGTCTTA
>JAAYAZ010000128.1 GCA_012719115.1 Dehalococcoidales bacterium | reverse complement strand
CGATAAAATTATTAAAAACGGCGATATCGTCTCGATGGATTTCGGGTCTATATATGACGGTTTCCAGGGAGATGCCGCCTTAACAGTGGGAGTGGGCGATATCAGTCCTAAAGCGGCTGAGCTTATGCGGGTTACCGAGGGGGCGCTTGCCGCCGGTATATTTGCTGCCCGTGACGGAGCCAAGTTGGGAGATATCGGGGCTGCCGTACAGGAGTATGCCGAATCGAGGGGGTTCTCGGTGGTGCGTGAATACACCGGGCATGGTATCGGCAGGGAAATGCATGAAGACCCGCTGATTCCCAATTTCGGCACCAGGGGAACCGGCGTTGAATTAAAAAAAGGAATGACGATAGCTATCGAGCCGATGGTTAATATCGGGGATTGGCGTACAAAACCCGGCAAAGACGGCTGGGTTGTATATACCGCTGATGGCAGTTTATCGGCTCATTTCGAACATACTATTGCGATTACCGACAGTGAGCCACAGTTGCTCACCGTCTTATAAGGCTGGATATTATGGGTAAAAAAGAAGCGATTGAGGTGGAAGGTGTGGTAGTTGAAGCTCTGCCTAATGCTACGTTCAATGTAGAGCTGGCAAACGGACATAGAGTTTTAGCCCATATTTCTGGTAAAATAAGAGTACACTATATTAGAATATTACCCGGTGATAAAGTACTTATCGAGTTATCGCCCTACGACTTAAGTCGAGGGAGGATAACTTACCGCTTGAAATAGGCATGATTTACCCGGGTAAGATGAGTAAGAGGTTATTATGAAAGTTAGAGCATCAGTTAAAACAAGGTGTGAAAAATGCAAGATTATTAAAAGACGCGGCGTGGTCAGAAATATCTGCACAAATCCCAAACACAAGCAGCGTCAGGGTTAGACGGGTGTCTATAAGGAGGAATGAATGGCACGTATAGCCGGGGTTGATATCCCTAAAAATAAGCAAATAAAATATGCACTACAGTATATTCATGGAATAGGTCCTACCTACAGTATGAAGATATTGGAGAAGGCCGAAATCGAACCGACTACCAAGTCGGATGACCTGACGGAGGCGGAGAATAGTCGTCTGCGTGAAATCATCGACCGTGAATACAGAACGGAAGGGGAACTTCGTAAAGAAGTTACTTTAAATGTCAAACGCCTTATAGATATCGGCAGCTACCGCGGCTTACGGCATCGTCGTAATCTTCCGGCGCATGGACAGAGAACACGCACCAATGCCCGTACGCGAAAAGGCATAAAGAAGACAGTAGCCGGCAGAGGTCAAAAACGCGGCATGGCTAAGACGTAGTATTAAGGGAGAAACAAAATAAATGGCACCTAATAAGAAAGCAAAAGCAAAAGTAAGTAAAAAAGACCGAAAGTCTATTCCGAGCGGAAGGGCTTATATACAGGCAACTTTTAACAATACCATAATATCTTTAACCGACCCGGCAGGCAATGTGATTTCACAGGCAAGCGCCGGAGCAGCCGGTTTTAAAGGTTCGCGTAAAAGCACTCCGTTTGCAGCTCAGCTGGCAGCTACCAATGCTGCCCACAAAGCTATGGAGCACGGTTTGCGTCAGGTAGACGTATTTGTTAAAGGTCCGGGCAGCGGCCGCGAAGCTGCTGTGCGCGCCTTACAGGCGGCCGGGTTATATGTTACCAGTATCAGGGATATAACCCCCATACCTCATAACGGTTGCCGTGCACCCAAAAGGAGGAGAGTCTAAAGAATGGCTAGATATACAGAAGCAGTCTGCCGTCTGTGCAGACGCAGCGGCGAAAAATTAATGCTTAAAGGCAGCAGATGTATTACCAAGTGCACACTTGATAAGCGTCCCAAAGCCCCCGGGCCTCAGCTCGGGCGCAGGCGCCGGATATCCGACCGCGGTGAGCAGTTGCGTGAGAAACAGAAAGTTCGTTATAGCTATGGAGTACTTGAGAGGCAGTTCAGGAAAATATTTGCGGAAGCGGAAAGAAAAAGCGGAATCACCGGTGAGAATCTGCTGGTGTTACTTGAAAGGCGTCTTGACAATGTAGTTTATCGTCTCGGGTTTGCCGATTCGAGGGCTCAGGCTCGTCAGTTGGTACAGCACGGGCATTTCGACTTAAACGGTAAGAAAACCGACATTCCTTCATGTTTTGTTAAGGAAGGGGATGTTATAAGCTGGCATGGCAGCAGTGTAAAAAGCGAATATTTTAAAACGATGTCAGCGTCACTGGCCAGTAAAACAATACCGGGATGGTTGAATCTGGATAAAGAGAAAGCAGTTGGTAAGGTATTATCTTTGCCGACGCCCGATGATATCGAGGCGAAATATAATATAGCGTCTGTAGTTGAGTACTACTCAAGATAGATGGGCTGGCAAGGAGGTAAGGTTTGTTTGGTTTAGCTATATCTAATATAGATTGTAAAGAGAGTAACGATAGCTACGGGCGTTTTGAAGTCGAGCCTTTGGAAAAGGGTTTTGGCACCACTATCGGCAATGCGTTACGTCGTGTGCTTCTGGGGTTTCTTCCGGGAGCTGCCGTTACTAAGATAAAAATAGAGGGTGTTCAGCATGAATTTGCGCCTATTCCTTATGTTAAAGAGGATGTGCTGGAGTTTATACTGAATGTAAAAGCCCTGCGTTTGAAGGCGCTTTCCGGCACACCTGCCAGATTGTCGCTGGAAAAACAAAAAGAAGGTGCGATTTATGCCAGGGATATTAATCCTTCTCTGGATTATGAAATTGTAAACCCCGATTTGTATCTGGCAACCGTAGATTCGCCGGAAGCCCGCTTCTATGTGGACTTCGACGTTGAAATCGGAATGGGTTTTAAAGCTGCCGAATCGACAGACAATCTGTCGGTAGGCACTATACCTATTGATGCCATTTTTACACCGGTGCGTAAGGTTAATTTCAGCATACAACCGATTCACGTGGGTGAAATCTCCAGCCGTGAGCGTTTGGTTCTCGAAATATGGACGGATGGCACTATTACGCCTGCTGATGCTATGAGCAATGCCGCAACTATCCTGGTTGAACAGTTCAACCCGTTTGTCGGATACAGCAAAGTATCTCAAATGGAAGAGGAAAAGAAGGCTTTAAGGGAATCGATTCCGCAGGATATATTCAATATGCCGGTGGAACAGCTCGACCTTTCCGTCAGAGCAATGAACTGTCTGCGCCGCAGCGGTATCACTACGGTAGGCGAACTGGTAAGTACCGGAGAAAAAGAACTTTTAGGATTACGTAATTTCGGGCAGAAATCACGCCAGGAAGTACAGGAACGTCTTCAGGGGCTGGGCCTCAATTTCACCATTGGCGCTGACAGCGGCGAAGATGATGAGGAGGAAGTTGCTGTTCCCAAAAAGAAAAAAAAGAAGGAAACTGCCGAATAGGTAACTAGTATAGGAAGAGGCAAAAATGAGGCATAAAGTATCTGGAAGAAAATTCGATAGAGATTCGTCACACAGGATGGCTATGTTCCGCAACCTGGTGACCGATTTACTGGACTATGAAAAAATTGTGACTACCGAAGCCAAGGCAAAGGAAATACAGGGGCTGGCAGAGAGAACTATCACGCTGGGAAAGCGCAACGATTTGGCTGCCAGGCGAAAGATGTTAGCCTTTGTCTATGATGGCAAAGTAGTCGAAAAGGTGTTTTCGGACATTGCGCCGAGGTTTAAAGAGCGTCCCGGTGGCTATACCCGTATCACCAAACTTGGCCCCAGGCAGGGCGACGGTGCAATTATGGTTCAGCTGGAACTGGTTGAGAAATCCGGCTAGTCTGTTATTTTCAAATTTGAATAAGGGTTATAAATAATGGGGGAGAATCTCTCTCCGAATGATAGAGAAATCAGAAGATTTGTTCTGATTGTCGAATATAAGGGAAGCGATTATTGCGGTTTCCAGTTACAGGCAAAGCTTCCCACAATACAGGGTGAACTTGAACGGGCGTTGTACCGCTTAACGGGAGAAAAAACAAGAGTGGCATCGGCCAGCAGAACCGATAGCGGGGTACACGCTGCCGGACAGGTAGTAAGCTTTAAAACTACATCGGCGATATTGTCAGACCGCTTTGTAAGCGGTTTGAATTATTATCTGCCGGTTGACATTGCAGTTAAAGCGGCTTACAGGGTTGAAGATTCATTCAACGTTAGAAGAAAGGCTGTAAGCCGGGAATATAAATATTATATCTTGAATAGCCGGGTGAGGTCTCCGCTTTGGGAGGATTATTCTTTTCTGGTAAACGGAGAGCTGGATATGGAAGCGATGAACAGCGCGGCGGGGCAACTTGTCGGCGAGCACGATTTCGCTTCATTTGCCAGTAACCTGGGAGTGGAATTAAAAAGTACCATACGGCGTGTTTACAAAGCCTGTTTTGTCAGGGAAGAAGAGATGGTTGTTTTTAACATAAAAGCTAACTCTTTCCTGCCGCATCAGGTGCGTAACACCATCGGGGCTCTTATCAGGGTGGGGCAGGGTAAGATGACTGAGGAAGAGTTTCGTAGTATAATGTTAGCGAGAAAACTTGGTTTGGCCGGTCCTGCGGCACCTGCTAAGGGGCTGTGTCTAATCAAAGTTAATTATAATAAATCCTTAGGGGAAGAGAATAGTGAAAACATATAGTGTAAAAGCTTCGGATATTAAGAGGGAGTGGCATGTTATCGATGCCACAGACCAGGTGCTGGGTCGCCTGGCTACAGAGGTTGCCCGTTTACTTATGGGTAAGAACAAAGCGATGTTCACCCGTAATATAGATACCGGTGATTATGTGGTTATCATCAATGCAGAGAAAATCCGCACCAGCGGTAACAAGGGAACCGGCAAGTTCTACTACCGCCATTCCGGTTACCCCGGTGGTTTTAAGACTATTTCGCTGGACGTAATGATGAAAACCAAACCGGAATTTGTAATAGAGCATGCTGTTAAAGGGATGTTACCGCGCAACCGCCTCGGTGCCAGCATGATAAAAAAATTGAAGGTCTATGTAGGGGATAGCCATCCCCATGCAGGTCAGGTAGCTGACAAAAAATAATTTGCTTAATAGTGTGTGAGGGGAACTTTGAAAAAGAAGACTAATTCGCAGGGAACAGGCAGGCGTAAAACAGCTGTCGCTCAGGTAAGAATTATGCCCGGAAGCGGAGAAATATTGATAAACGGTATGCCGTACGAACAGAGGTTTGTAAGCCTGGAGCATCGTGAGGCTATCACAAAACCATTTATGGTTACCGAAACGATGGGTAAATTCGATGTTTCCATAATTGTAAACGGCGGAGGCATTTCGGGACAGGCCGGAGCCGTATCCCACGGTATTGCGCGTGCCCTGTTAAAGGAAGACGAGAAATTTAAGCCGGCATTAAGAGGGGACGGACTTCTGACACGCGACCCGCGTGCTAAGGAAAGGAAGAAACCGGGTCTTAAACGTGCCCGCAAGGCGCCTCAGTATACCAAGCGTTAATATCCTGCGATTTAATACGGAAAATAGAAGGCTGCAAGGCTAAAAACTTTGCGGCCTTTTTGTTTTGTTGTTATTAAATTCGACTGTTATGCCGGAGTCTTGACGCGTCGGGACGAAGCATCTTAGGTGGGGTGGTTATTAAAGAATACCAAAGTGATGCTGAAGGAGCCGGTTTGCTGTTTCTCCCCACTCCCCGGATTCTTCAGTTCCGTCCCATCGGAACTTCCAGAATGACAGAATAACGGGCTGTCATGCTGAATTCGTGGTGGTCGAATGAAGCATCAGGGGTGGGGTGGAAATGTCGTTGCGAGATCCCGATTTATCGGGACGAAGCAATCTCAACGATTGACGTCTTTCATTGATGCGACTAATTTATTACAGGTAACGATATTCTTATCAAATACGGGGTGGGGTAATTAGGTTGCATTGTAGGGATTGCTTCGTCGTCCCTCTCTGATTTATATTAGATTCATTCAATCCCGACCTGTCGGGACTCAGAACGACAATGTGGAGGGACTTCTCGCAAAGACGTTTTAATTTGTCATGCCGGGGTTCCGTCCCATCGGAACTTCCAGAATGACAGGTATTGTAGTCATCGTCTAGGACTTTAATGTCATCTCCAGCTTATAATGATAGATTCCCGGCTAAACAGGCGTACCGCCACTTTTAAGACAAAGAAGTCTATAACAACTACGGCTAAAGCCAGAACAAGCGTCAATATCGTGGTAAACCAGACCACCCCGCTAATCTGGATGCCTATAAGAGCCAGAACCGGAAGCACAATCAGCACTACCAGGTTCTGTGCACTCTTGGAGTCTTTAGCTCGGGCGGAACCGATAACACCCAGCAGAAAACTGAGTATGGATATGGCGGGCGTCAGCAGGAAAAGTATGATAAACCAGGCCGGATTAAGGAAGTAGGTAAGCAGATCTCCCCAGCCCAGTACTTGCACCCCCAGTAGCAGGAGTGCTCCGCAAATCCAGGTTACGATAATTGCAGGAATGGCTCCCGATAAGGCTTTTCCAAGCAGCAGTTCCCATGTCCTTACCGGCGTTGCAAGTAGTGCCTCCAGGCTGTGTGTTTGTTTTTCATCGACGATGCTGAAGGTGGCAAAGCTGACAGCTATCATTACCGGAATCAGTAAAAGGTAAAAATTGAACTGCGAAAGTAAAAAGACCTGCAGTTGTTCAGTGATTTCCAGATTGCTTACTGCCGACATAACTTCACTGATTTTTCGCAGTACGGATTGGAAGAATGAACTGTTTATCATGGACTCGCCGCCGAATTTCTCTATCAACCAGACATATAACAGCCCCTGCGCCAGAATGATAACCGGCAGCACTGTGACCAGCATCAGGCTGTTTAGCTCGGTAAACATTACCTGCCACTCTTTTTTCAATATATTGAAGATACGCTGCTTTGTCATATCTTTTCCTCTTCGTTTAAAAGACTGAGGTAAATATCCTCCAGCGAGTGTTTTTTATCGGTAACTTCGATGATTCTGCCGCCGGCTTCTACGATTTTTTTAATCAAATCCGACTGATGTTTCGACGGGTCTGCCAGTTCAATGAGCAAAGTGTTTTCTTCCCGGCTGTGTTTATTTACATAATCCAGTTTAGATATCGCCTGAATCAGATTTTCATCTATTTCTTCCAGCTTTATCATCGTCTGGTGTTTAAATAGGCGCTTTCTCAAGTTGGCGGGCGTATCGAGCGTCACCAGTGCGCTTCTAATAACGGCAATACGGTGGCATAACTGCTCCGCTTCGCTTAAGTTGTGCGTAGATAGTATGATGGTATAGCCTTCGCGGCTGAGGTTCTGAATCAACCCTCTTACTTCCTGCGATACTTCCGGGTCAAGCCCGGATGTCGGCTCGTCCAGAAATAAAATCTTCGGCCTGTGAATCAAAGCTCTGGTAATGGCGAGACGTTGCTTCATTCCCTTGGAGAAGGTGCCGACTTTATCACTTTTCCGTTCCCATAATTCCATCAGCTTAAGGTATTTCTCAATCTGGGCGGAGGCATCGCTCAAGTTATAAAAACCGGCAAAATATTCCAGGTTTCTTTGCGCGCTCAGGTTGTTATAGAAACCGGGTGTTTCGGTGAGGATGCCGATGATTTCGTGAACACGTTCCGCTTCTTTATCCGGTCTTATACCATCTACAACGGCATACCCGGAAGTAGGGGAGATAAGCCCGGCCAGCATACGCATGGTGGTAGTTTTCCCGGCTCCGTTGGGTCCTAAAAAGCCCAGTATTTTTCCTTCTTCGGCTGTCAGGTTAAGATTATCCACCGCCAGCCTGTCACCGAATTTTCTGGTCAGATTATTTGTTTCGATTATCATGCAATTCAATCCCGTAATAAATATATATTTTATCTACTTATAATACAATCCGGCCAGCTTCATCTGCTTTGTAAATGTAATTGTAAAAATAAAAGTCCTGATTTCATACTCTGCTTTGGCAACGACCATGGCAAATTCTTCACCGCTCGATTTGTCTTTTGCCCCCGAAACACTGATATCTTTTATGCTCTTAAATTGCCCGCCTTCGCCGATGGCTTCATATATCTGGTCTAACAGGTCATCGGTCAGAGCCTGCCTCATCTGTACGTTGCAAATCGCCTTTAAGCCTTCAGAATCCTGTGAATTTATCAGTGTAATAACGTTTTCCGCAGCGCTTTTCACATCCTCTTCGTTAAAATCGCTTGATAAGGGTGGAGTGCACCCGGCAAGCAAAGCACAGCACATCATAACCGCACCTGCTAAAATACCTAATAACTTAAACCCCGATTTTTTCATTACTATTCCTCCCTGTATAGTATTTCCTGGAATACCAGGCATAACCGACCATGATAATATCCACCACCACCAGTGCCCCCTCCAGTAAAAAGATGGCATTGGGTAACGGTGATAGAATGGGTATCAACGAATCCACCAAGCCGTGAATCAGTATTGCTATCAGCAGGTACAGTACTCTCCTGTTCTTCTGGAATCCATTCCATACCACCACTGTCAATGTTACGTGCAGAATTATAGTTAGAATGCGTTCAAAAAAAGCCAGTCCCAGTTCCGGAACAGAAACCAGCGACAGGGCGGGTATCAAGACTAAAAAAGCTTCGGCGATGCCGTGCCCGAGTCCGAAAATGAGCGGCTGCGAAAAGTCGCTGGCGGCCGGTTTTATTAAAAATTGCTTAAATAAAAAGCGTGCGCCTTCCTCGAAAACGCCTGCCGATAGGGCAATTAAAATGCCGATTAATAACGGGTATAAGCTGTATACCAGTATAAAATCCGTCGATTGCTGCATCTGCTGCAGTATCGGCAGCCTCGTGAGCGGTTGCGAGATGATAAAACAGGCCGCCCCCAGGAAAAACCATATAACTCTTTTTCTTGTCAATTTATAATCCATATTTTCCGTCTTGGCGGTTAAAGGCAACTGTTTTAATTATGGTTGCCAGTCTTTCGGTATTATCTGACCCGACCAGGAATTTTTTCCCGTCGCTTCTGGTAAGCTTAACCCCTGTATTCCCTTTAAAATAGAAAGCCTGCATTTCACTGTTTACACGGATTCCGTAGCCGCCGAAGTCTCTAAGCGGCGAAAATGCGTGGATTTCAACAGCCGCTATCTGGTCCATACCGATATGGAAAACCCTGATTCCGGTCATCCCCAGGCGAATCGAAAGCTCTTTTGCGGTAACGATAGTACGCAAGCCGCCAAACGGTAAAATCATCAATATGCCGATAACGACAAATATTGCGGTAAACCAGGGGGAATAAGCCCACATCGAAATACCCGATACAAACATGATAAGAGGTACTAAAATAGTCAATAGATAAATATAAGCCGGATTCTGGGAATCCCAGTAAACAAAGCCGGATTTATCCTTTAATTTCGCGGCAATTTCCTTTAGCAGCTCCCGGTCGTCCTGCGCGGATACTGTTAGCGGGTTGGGGCGGAACGGCCTCAGCTTTTCCAGCAGTACTGCGGCAGCAGTGGCTACTCCGCCGAAAATCAGCAGGTAATTCCACGGAAAATGGAACAGGCTGTCGCCGGATGCCAAAAACGAAACATGGTAAACAAACACGCCCGCCATTGTTCCTACCACGATATCGTCCATAAGCGAGAGCCAGTTGAAGGCCTTCCTTTTTTCCTGCCGCGCCCACAATTCGTCCAGGAAGACGGAAAGTGATATAAAGAAAAGCGCCAGTATTGTAATCAAGCCGAATGTCAGCCATGGCCAGCCGTAACCATTCGCTTCCCCGTTGAAACCGAAGTGAATCGGGATACTGGCCGCGTAAGGGGCATTTATAATGATATAAACTACCAGGAAAATCAGTGCCGCCACAGCGGGAAGGTGTGTCCAAAGCGGGTGAATTAATTTACCTTTCATAGTGCTCTCCTTGGTCTGATTTAAACTCCTCTTTTAATTGTTCTAAAAGCTGGTTGACCAGAATCGCTAGTTCCTCTGGATTGATACCCTGTAGTATGGCATCGGTCATCAATTCCTTCAACCGTGCCTTGATATCGGCTTCCGCATATGCGGTATCGGATTGCAGTTGTATCGCGGCGATTTTAGCTCTTCTGCCGAGGTGCATGCTGATAATGCCCTGCTCGCGCAGCTTCAGATAGGCGCTGCGGACGGTGTGCATGTTGATTTTAAGCGAATCGGCAACATCCCTGACGGATGGCAGTTCGTCACCCGGTTTTAAAGTCCCGTTTCCCACCTGCTCCCTGATTTGAGAGATTATTTGCAGGTAAATAGGGCGGTTGTCATTTTCATCTATTGTAAGCAACATATTATTACCTACCCAAACTGTTATATAAATAATATAACAGTTATAACAGTGCTTGTCAATAGGGGGTGGAAATGTCGTTGCGAGATCCCGATTTATCGGGATGAAGCAATCTCAACGATTGACGTCTTTCATTGATGCGACTAATTTATTACAGGTAACGATATTCTTATCATATGCGGGGTGGGGTAATTAAGTTGCATTGTAGGGATTGCTTCGTCGTCCCTCTCTGATTTATATTAGATTCATGCAATCCCGACCTGTCGGGACTCAGAATGGACAGTGTAGAGGGACTATCCGCAATAACCTTGTCTGGCGAATAATCTGATTTTTCCTTTACGGTTGAAGACGAACATATTCTTCCACTTTGGAAAAGGGAAATCAAAGGGGATTTGCCTCGAATATACGTCTAACAAAAAGCATTGGACTATAATTTTCCCTGTGAACTCTGACGATTAATGTGTTGAAACTTGCTTGGATGGGCATTGCTTACACATATCGGGCGGGCGACCATTGGTCGCCCCTACGCTTTGACTGTCATACTGAATTCGCACAGTAGCTACGCTAAGTATAAATGATGTACGAAAGAAGTCCCGATGAATCGGGATTTCATTCCGGTTTGCCGGAACTCAACATCCTTTGATACTGTCATTCTGAATTCGTGGTGGTCGAATGAAGCATCTGGTGTGGGGTGGTTATTAAGGATTTCTCGGTTGTTGCCGCAGATACCTCTATGCCGTTTCTCCCCACCCTCCAGATCCTT
>JAAYAZ010000127.1 GCA_012719115.1 Dehalococcoidales bacterium | reverse complement strand
TGAAAGAGGGCGAGGTTTTCGGCTATCTCGGCCCCAATGGCGCCGGCAAAACCACCACTATCAGACTTCTTCTTAACTTTATACATCCGAACATGGGGGAGGCTACCGTGTTCGGCCATGACATCGGTAAGGAAAGTGTCCAGGTAAGAAAATCCACCGGATACCTGCCGGGCGGCCTTGAACTCTATGAAAATCTTACCGGTCAGGAATTCCTGGACTTTACTGCAAAACTCCGCGGCAGCGTAGACCGGAAATATGTAAAAGAACTTTGCGAACGGCTCAAGTGTGATCTATCCGTACGCATCCGTACGCTTTCTCACGGCAACAAGCAGAAGATCGGCCTGGTGCAGGCTTTAATGCACCGCCCCAGGCTTATTATCCTTGATGAACCGACCATCGGCCTCGATCCTCTAATGCAGCAGGAGTTCTATCACCTCATAGCAGAGGTAAAAAAAGAAGGCAGGACTGCTTTCATATCAACACATATATTGCCTGAAGCGGAGCGCATCTGCGACAGGGTGGGCATAATAAGAAACGGAAAGCTGGCGACCGTTGAAGATGTGAATCAACTGAAAGCCAGAGCACTGCGCGAGATAGAAATATACTTCGACAAGCCTGTTTCCCCGGATGAATTTGACGGTATCAACGGTGTGCAGAATATCAGGGTTGAAAACGGCATTCTTCAATGTTCGGTAATCGGCGAACTGGACGGGCTTATCAAGGCTGCCTCCAGACACCGGGTTTTAAATATCATAAGCCGCGAACCCAACCTCGAGAAGGTTTTCCTGACCTATTATGGGGAGAGCGAGAAAAGCAATGATTAGCCTGTTTGCAAAAACACTGGGAGACCAGCGCCGCTCCCTCGTGTTCTGGTCCCTGGGCCTCGCAGCTACCGCCTTTTTAATGGTGATGTTCTACCCGACTATTGCTGAATCGGCTTCTGCCATCGAGCAATACTTTGAAGCCATTCCGCCGGAACTGCTTGCTCTCTTTGCCGGGGCAATTACCGATTTTACTTCCCCGGCAGGTTTTCTGAATACGGAGCTGTTTTTTTTGATAATCCCCCTGCTCTTCATGATATTTGCCATCGGCCGCGGCAGCGGCGCTATCGCCGGAGAAGAAGAAAGCGGTACTCTCGATATCCTTCTCTCTTATCCGCTCCCACGATGGCAGGTAATCATCGCCAAATTCGCTTCAATGGCGGTGCAGACATTTATCCTGGCTATAGTTCTATGGCTGAGCCTTTTAATCGGTGCTGCTCTTGTGGGCATGGAAATCGGCTGGGCCGAACTCTTTGCAGCCTGTATAAGCGCAGCACTCCTTGGTTTAAGCTTCGGGACACTTGCACTTGCTATCGGTTGCGCCCGCGGAAGCAAAGGGCTGGCAATCGGAGCGGCCAGCGGGATTGCAGTCATCTCATATTTTACCAATGCACTGGCGAACGCCGTCTCCTCTGTTGAGCCCTATCAAAAGTTCTCATTGTTTTACTATTACATCGCGGCTGACCCGTTAAATCACGGACTAAATGCAGGCCATGCGGCAATATTGCTTGGCGTCTCGATAGTTCTTTTAGCAGCAGCCCTTCTTTTTTTCAACAAAAGAGACCTGTCTGTTTAACACAACCCCTTGGGGTATTGGTGCCATGAAGGATTGGGGAAGCCCTCTATATATTCTTCAAGGCTGTTAAACAACAATTTGACTCCATTAACAGTTACACTTCTGCTTAGAGTCCCGCAATCATCGACCCCACCCCCCATCTTAGGATCAATCATAATGAGGGGAAATTTTTATCCCCTCCCCAGATACATGCATATCGCCCCGCAGGCGGCCACGTTCAGGGATTCAGCCTTGTCTTTTATGGGTATCTTCAGCCTGAAATCGGCAAGCCTCAGGATATCCGCAGACAATCCAGATGCTTCGTTCCCCAGCGCCAGTATCAACTTATCTGCTTTATGTAAAAAAGACGGGTTTTCTTCCCCGCTCAAATCGGTAGCCACCAGAGAGTAGCCTTTTGTCTTTAAAGATTGGATGAGGCTCAAATAGTCATCGGTTCTTCTAATCCAGAGCGACAGGATGGTGCCGGCGGTCGATTGTACCGTCTTGGGGGAAAGAGGGTCGGCGCATTTTTCCGTAAGGACGATGCCTGAAAAACCAAAGGCGACTGCCGTGCGAATCAGGCTGCCCACATTTCCGGGGTCTTGAACGTCTTCCAGCAGCAGGATTTTCGAGCCCGGATTATCGGGAAGAACATTGGAATAGATACCTTCGGGGATACGAACAACGGCGACGATTCCCTGCGGCGTTGTTGCCGATGTTATGGAACGCAACTGCTCCCCTGTAATACGCCTGTACGCGTACATACGGCAAAAAGAGGGCGATTCACCCGTCGATAGTATCTCTACGATGGCGTCGGGACTATTATCGATAATTTGCCTTACAGCCCGTTCACCTTCCACCAGAAAAACGCCCGCCTCAAGCCGCTCTTTTTTATCGGCAAGACTTTTATACCACTTGAGCGGTTTTAACTGACCATCTTCGGGTTCACATGCCATT
>JAAYAZ010000126.1 GCA_012719115.1 Dehalococcoidales bacterium | reverse complement strand
TTTCGTTGCAGACTTTTTCAGGAAGAACATAAACTTCACGCAGGGGGTCATCCCGATACAATCGGGATACCGCCCACCATTTTCCCTTTACCTCTCCGTTATTTATTCCTATAAATCGTTACGCAGATGATTGTATTGACACAAGTTATACCAACAGTTATACTAATAAGGAAATGAGGTATATAAACCATGTCTAATATAAAAACAGCAATATCGATTGAAAAGCCCCTGTTCGATGAAGTTGATGCATTAGCCGTAGAGATGGAGGTTTCGCGGAGTTCTGTGTTTTCGATGGCTGCCCGTGAATTTATTCAGCAGCGTAAAAACCGTAAGCTGTTGGAATCTATTAACGATGCCTGCGACGATGCGTCTGACTCCATTGAAACAAACGTCACTGTCAAAATGAAATCCAAACATCGTCAACTGGTAATTGACCAGTGGTAATTAACCAGGGGGATATCTTTTGGGTTGATCTCGGTTCCTCTTCAGGTTCCGAACCGGCATATCGTCATCCCCATCTGGTGATACAAAACAATGTGTTCAATAAAAGCCGGATAAATACGGTTGTCGTCTGTTCGTTGACATCTAATTTGCAGAGAGCGAAATCGCCGGGTAATGTTTTGCTGGAAAAGGGAGAAGCGAACCTGTCGAAAGCAAGCGTTATCAACATTACGCAGATATTTACGGTAGATAAAAAAGATTTGGCTGAAAAAATCGGTACGCTATCTAAAAAGAGGTTTAATCAGGTATTGGAAGGGATTAGCCTTTTAATCCAGCCGAATGATATTAAAGAAGCGTGAGCACCTGCTTTACGCACAGGGGGTCATCCCGATGGAATCGGGATACCGCCCACCACTGTTCAAGGTTAAAATCAAGGCTTGTGCCGTAATTGACATAAGCCTTTAATCTTTTCTAATATTTTTCAAACGTCTTATACGTTTGTGCCTTATTGCTTGTATTTTCCTTTTTAAAGGTCAGCAGAGCCAACTCCTATTATCAATCCAAATGCAACGGACCGAAGGTTCTCTGGCTCAATATGCCGGACGGCAGCATCGACTTCACACCAGTATAACAGCATTCAATACTTTTTATTATTTGGATGGAAACATATCAGTGCTTCTGAATTATCAGGGACGAATTTGTTCGCAGTCCATGGTCCAGTATTTCAGTAATATTTCAGCAGGAATATCTGTTGTTGGAGAAGAATATTGAACCGCAGGCATTTGGATTGCCAATGGTAACAATACCATTCGCTCGGCTGGAGGAATCAATGGTTCATCGGTATCATTTTGTACCACACAGCGCATGGAATCCTGATTGGCGAAGTAGTAATCTATAAAAATCTGCCGCTGCCCGGCAGTCAGGTCTTTGGGATAAAAACAAAGCTGAGCGGCGGAGGTGTCTACTGGTATCCAGCCGTAGTAAGGAAGATAGAACTCAGCCCAGAAGTGACCACTGAAATTGCCGCTGAATAATTGCCAGCCGCCTGTAGTACGAGCTGGTATGCCTAATGAGCGGCACATGGCTGTAAAATACATGGACTGAGCTCCACAATCACCTCTCTGATTCTTTTGCACATAGTCGGACTCTGTTTGAGAAGTCCGCGGCCACATTACCAGATGGGGCATAAAAGCATAATCTATATTATTTACAATATAGTCATACAGCTTGCGAGCTACAATATAGGGATTTTTCTCATCACCGGCAATGTTTTGAGCCGTCTCTCGAATTTCCGGTGTAATCTCAGTATTACCATTCGACAGTGTATATTTCTGGTAAAGAAGAGATTGCTTGTCATA
>JAAYAZ010000125.1 GCA_012719115.1 Dehalococcoidales bacterium | reverse complement strand
TTTGCAGACGAACTGAGGGCTCCGTTGATAAGTGCGCTCAATAAACCCCGCCCCAGAATCGAAGAGGGGCAGAAACTGGCAGCAGGCGGCGTAAAATGCGCTATGGATTTAAGCGATGGATTAACCGCAGACCTGGCTCATATTTGCAGGGCAAGCCGTGTCGGGTCAGTAATAAATATCGATACCGTACCTGTTCACCCGGCTGTAAAAACGGCTTTCTATGATAATGCTCTCGATATGGCGCTTACGGGGGGTGAAGATTACGAGCTACGGTTTACTGCCGGACAGGATATAATGGAATACATTAAAAAACAGTTCGATTGCCCGGTAACGGTAATCGGAAAAATTGTTGCCGATGATGAATATCGGATAACCCTTTTAGATAGTTCGGGGAAGATATATACACCGTCCGGTAAAGGCTGGAATCATTTTGGTTAATAATGCGGTAAAAGAATTGAATATAGTCAGCAACAGCCCCGACGATACCATAAGTTTGGGCAAAAAAATCGGAGAACTGGCGATGCCGGGAGATATCTTTCTGCTTTCCGGCATTCTCGGAGCGGGAAAGACCTGCCTGACACAGGGGATTGCCTACGGGCTGGGAATTAACGAATATACACTCAGCCCTTCTTTTGTACTGGTGCGTGAGCTATACGGGCGACTTACCCTGTATCATATGGACCTTTACAGGCTGGAAAATATCGAGGAAATTGCCGAACTCGGACTCGACGATTACCTTTATGGGAAGGGTGTCTGTGCAATTGAATGGGCAAACAGGGGAATGTCACTGTTTCCGGAAGAACACCTCTCAATCGAAATCGTTTACAAAGGCGACATTGAGCGTCAATTTATATTTAAAGCACACGGGCAGAGATACCTTGAACTGCTTGAGAAAATTGAAAACCAAACGGAGTAAAATATGTATTTAGCCATAGATACATCTACGGATACAGCGGGAATCGCCATAGCGGATGAATTTAACATACTGGCAGAGCTTCTATGGAGCTGCGGGCAGAACCACTCCGTCGAACTGATGCCTCGCATGGCACGGCTTTTGGAAAATGCAAGAGTCAAGTTCGAAGATATCAAAGGTGTCTTTGTAGCAATAGGACCCGGCAGTTTTAACGGACTGCGTGTAGGAGTAAGCACAGCTAAGGGTATCGCTTTCAGTCTGGACGTGCCGATAGTGGGTATAAGTACCCTTGAGATGACCGCATACCCTCACAGTTATACCAAATTGCCGATATGCCCGGTAATAAATGCCGGCAGAAGAGAAGTTGCAGCCGCCTTGTTCCAACAAACCGACAGCGGTTGGCAAAAAATCAAAGCGGAACATATCACGACTATCGAAAAGTTATGCCGGGAAACGGAGACGCAAACCATATTTTGCGGAGAACTCAAGCAATCTGCAATCGAAGAGCTGACGCAAGAGCTTGGAGAAAAAGCGGTAATACCCCCGCCATCCGCCCGCCTGCGCCGCTCGGGATTTCTTGCCGAACTGGGATATATAAGGCTTAAATCAGGCGTTTGCGATAATACAGCCGCTTTGCAACCGATATACTTAAAAAAACCACCCATCACTCAGCATAAGAATATGGCGCCTTTAACGGCTGATGAAATGTAAGACTATTTTGCAAAGTTGATAATTACACTGTAAATATAGAATAATAGACAGGTAAATAATACAATAATAATTTAAAAAAGAAGGAATGAAATGGTAGAAAAATCACTGATTCTTATTAAACCCGACGCTATGGAAAGAGGATTGTCGGGGGAAATCATCAAGCGCATCGAGGAAGAAGGACTGACGCTTATCGGCATTAAAATGCTGCATATGGATATGGCGCTGGCAGAAAAACACTACGCCCCGCATAAAGACAAGCCGTTTTTTAAGAGCCTGACCGGTTATATCAGCTCCGCCCCTATCGTTGCTGCTGTATTCGAAGGGGAAGGCGCCGTCGACCTGATACGCAAGATAATGGGAACCACCGACCCTGCCAAAGCGGCAGAAGGGACTATCAGGGGAGACCTCGGCATAGATATCGAGCATAACTCAATTCACGGTTCCGATTCGGCAGAAACAGCAAAGAAGGAAATCGAACTCTTTTTCCAAAAAGACGAGCTGTTCAGCTTTTAGAATTACTGAATACGCACTACCGGATTCGCCTGCTTCCAGAGCTCATCCAGTCTGTAATACTCTCTCTCTTCGGGAGAGAGTATGTGGACGATGACATCGTTATAATCAATCAGCACCCACCCCGATTCGGGGGTTCCTTCACGGTGCAAAGGGTAAACGTTTTCCTGCTTCATAACGCGTACTATCTCTTCCGCCAAGGCATCTATCTGCCGGTCGGCATCGCAACTGCAAAGTACGAAGTAATCCGCAAAATTACATATCGACTTTACATCCAGTAAACTTATGTCAATTGCCTGCTTGTCGCTGGCAATTTCTACTATTTTTCGTGCTAAATCTATACCTTCCAGTTATGGCCTCCAATAATTATGTTGATATCGTGTCATTATTATAACATAAACGAGACATCCCCTGTAGTAAGTAACAGATTTCGTCATAATATTTTAAGCCCGGCAGAATAAGCTTATTTCAGATGCTTAAGTTTAGCTGGCGTATAAAGATATATGGCAAAGTGTAATTCCAATTGCCCCGAAATTATTCGTCAAGACAGGTCGGGATAAGCCCGATTTACAGGAAAATCATAGTGACATCGGATAATAGAATTCGCCCTGTCATTACTAACAGAGCGATAATTGTTTTATGACTATTGAACGCAATTTATCTCCCGCGTTCACACAGAGCTTGTCGAAGGGCAGAAAACAAAAGCAAAGCTATTGATAAAATATTAGCTGACGGCAGGCTTATGCTCTCAGCGTTGCGCCCAAAGCGCCTTCCAGCTTTTTGAGTATCTGCTGGAGAACTTTATCCACTTCCACATCCGTTAATGTATGCTTTGCAGACTGGAAAATCAGCCTGTAGGCTAATGACTTCTTGCCGGCCTCCACCTGCTTGCCGCTGTAAACATCGAACAGTGTTATTTCGTTTACCAGCGAGAACTTGCCGATGATATCGACCACCTGCTTATGAGTAACACCGCTATCCAGTACCAGCGCAATATCCCTGATTACCGATGGGAAACGCGCTATGGCATTATATTCGCTACTCTGTAATGCATACGGCATAAGCGCTGAAACGTTCAGCTCGAACATATAAACCTTTTCGGAAATATCGAAAGTAGCGCTCACCCTGGGATGCACTTCTCCGATAACTCCGATTTTACTGCCGTTTAGGATTACTTCAGCCCGGTAACCGGGACGCAAACTATCATCGTTAGTTTCGCAAAAATCCGCTTTTATACTTAGCGATGATAGCAGGCTTTCAACAACACCCTTAACCGTAAAGAAATCGAACGGCGGCGTATGTACCGGCCAGACCTTTTCCTGCTCGGGATTGTACATCA
>JAAYAZ010000124.1 GCA_012719115.1 Dehalococcoidales bacterium | reverse complement strand
TGGAACTCTTAATCAGGGGATGCGCCTTGCTGCTATGCCCCCAGTCGAGTAATTACGCTACCAAATCAGGCACTGCTTCAGGAGCCGCTCCCCTGTGCAGCACCTTACCGTCGCTGCTCACTACCGCTACATCGACCGAGCGAAATACGCCTGATTCGCCGATAAGTGCGGCAGTCATTAATCCGTGCGCTTTCAAGAGGTCGGCAACGCTCCACGGATTGTAATGACCGAGTTCATTATAGGCTTGCCAGGCATTCTGTACTTCTTTGATATCCTTTGGCGGTCCCCACACCTGTCTTCCGTTAATAACATCAGTAACCTGCCCGAGGGTAAGGTTGTTGCCTTCGATTGCCGTTGAAGCGTGAATCGACATGATGCGGTTGAGTTTGCGCAGTTGCAGAACATCAGCCGAACGTTCCTCGCTGATTCTGACGCGTTCCAGCAATGCGTGTATAACGCCGATTTTTTCGTGCCATAAGGGAGATTCGGAATAGTAAATCTGACTAATCACGCTACTCTCCTATCTCGGCTATAATAGCGGCAATTTCCTTGCGTAATATGTCCTCGCGGGCAACGATTTCATCGATTTCAGCATTGAGTTTTTTAATATCGATAACCTCCCGTTTATCCTCTTGAGCTACATAGGTGGAAACGGAAAGGTTGTAATCCTGTGAGGCAATTTCGTCATTGCCGACAAGACGGCTAAAATAATCTATATTATTCCTGCCGCTGTAAATGGCAACAATATGTTCGATGTTTTCATCGGTCAGCTTGTTACTATTGGTGACTTTGATGAACTCGCGGGAAGCGTCTATAAACAGGCTGCTGTTCTCTTTTTTCGATTTTTTCAACACCATAATGCAGGTGGCAATGCTGGTACCGAAAAACAGCTTGTCCGGCAGTTGAATGACACAATCCACGTAGTTGTTATCAATAAGGTATTTCCTGATTTTCTGCTCCGCGCCGCCGCGATATAGTATCCCAGGAAAGCAGACAATCGCCGCTGTGCCGCTGGTAGCAAGCCAGGAAAGGCTGTGCATGATAAAGGCAAGGTCGGCTTTAGATTTCGGTGCCAGCACTCCGGCGGGCGAAAAGCGCGGGTCGTTGATAAGCAGCGGGTTGCTGTCGCCTTCCCAGTGGATAGAGTAGGGCGGATTTGAAACAATTGCTTCGAATGGTTCGTCATCCCAGTGGAGCGGGTCTGTCAACGTGTCGCCGTGACCGATGTCGAATTTATCATAATCTATATCATGCAGGAACATATTTATACGACACAGGTTGTAAGTGCTGAGATTTATTTCCTGCCCGAAGAAACCCAGCCGCACATTTTCTTTGCCGAGAATCTTGGCAAATTTCAAGAGTAGTGAGCCGGAGCCGCAGGCAGGGTCGTATACTTTATTAACTTCAGTTTTACCCACTAACGTAAGGCGTGTCAGCAGCTCGGATACCTCTTGCGGGGTGTAATATTCACCGCCGCTCTTTCCGGCATTCGAGGCATACATACCCATTAAAAATTCATAGGCATCACCGAAAGCGTCAATGGTGTTATCTTTATAATCGCCCAGCTTCATCTCTCCGATACCATTCATTAGCTTAACAAGCTTCTCATTGCGTCTGGCTACCGTGCTGCCGAGTTTGTTGGCGTTTACATCGATATCATCGAATAATCCTTTGAAATCGTCTTCGCTTCCGGAGCCTTGTGCCGAGGCTTCGATGTTTTTGAAAACCTTTTCCAGTGTTTCATTCAGGTTTTCATCCTTTGACGCGCGGCGTCGTACATTTTCAAAAAGTTCGCTGGGAAGTATAAAAAACCCTTTTGTGGCAATAAGGTCTTCGCGAGCTTGTTCAGCTTCATGGTCGGATAATTTAGCATAATCGAAAGCAGTATTGCCTGTTTCCCTTTCACCGCTATTGATATAACCAGCAAGATTCTCCGATATGTAGCGATAGAACAGCATTCCCAGTACATATTGCTTAAAATCCCAGCCGTCAACACTACCGCGCAGGTCGTTGGCAATATTCCAGATAGTTCGGTGTAGTTCGTTTCGTTCCTGCTCTTTTTTGTTATTACCCATTATCGCGTTCTCCTTGAATATATCGCAAACAATAATATGCTTATTTATAACAGAAAAGGCTTACATTTACAATATTTTTGAGGGCAGAAC
>JAAYAZ010000123.1 GCA_012719115.1 Dehalococcoidales bacterium | reverse complement strand
GTGATCAGATATTGACCGTATATAGAGGTAAGACCATTATACAACCATAATACTATGATATAAATAGTTTTTTAAGAATATGTATTATTTTATTGAAATATCGTACTTTAATATGTTATCCATCTATTTGAACAATATTACTTCTATTTATCCATAAACCGGATGAAAGCCATTTTCTTTTATAAATACATGATTATGGCTAATTTATACAATTACCGGAACAATGTAAAGCATACTTGACATTATTTATAGCCGGTATTATAATGATTTGTAAAGTTACCTTGTCATTTTAAAGGATAAGCAATATGAGAAACAGGCTGGAAGAATTGAGGAAAAAAACGGGCATTACGCAGGAAGCGCTGGCAGATAGGCTTGAAGTTTCCAGACAGACCATCGGGTCATTAGAAAGCGGCCGCTACAACCCATCAATAGTGCTGGCATTTAAAATCGCCCGCTTTTTCGGTGTAAACATCGAAGATATTTTTATTTACGAAGAGGAGAATTAAAATGAGTTTACGAAATAAGCAATATCTATATGTCCTGGGAATAATTGCCGGAATCGCGCTGGTAATAGCAGGTGCCTTTTTTAAAGATGCCGAAATTAAGGGGCTTATGGGAATCTGTATCGGGGTGGGGGCCGGACTTATCGGTATGTTTGTAGCTAATCTGATAATTTTAAGGATAGAAACCAAACACCCTCAAGCGTTTGTTCAGAAGAAAATAGAGGAAAAAGACGAACGTAACAGAATGATATGGGACAAAACCAGGGCTAAAGCCAACACCATAATTATGATGGCTGTAATGCCGATACTGACACTGGTGTTTGTGCTGATAGACGCGGAATTGTACGTCATACTGGCAATGGTTGGGTTGATACTTTTAAATGCCGGTTTATATATCGGATATTCCAACTATTACAATAACAGATTATAGAATATTTCCCGACACAGCCGTTCAAGATTAGCCCCATCCTGTAAAGATGGGGCTATTTATAACAATCTGCCGACAGCTTTTTCCGATAAAGTGAAATTACAAAACAACACATACTAACAAAAAGCTCTAAATAACGTTTTATATAGTGAGGATAATATAAACGGCTATGCTTAAAGCCATCTGTTTATAGCTGAAAGGAGATTGTTATGAGCAGTTTTTTTCAAAAGGATTTTTTAGATAATGAACAAAAGATAAACAAAATAATCGATTCTTTGGAAGAGGAGGCTGTTTATATCAGGCAGATGAATGACAAATTAAATAAGTTATCCGAAGAATGGAAGGCTATCAAGGAGAAGCTGCCCGATAATGATATGGCTAAAAACATTAAAATACGAGATATCGATAATGATTTGAATATTCAAGCCGGCTCGGCAGAAAGAGAAATGGAAGAATTAATACTCTGTATTATAAAAGAAGTTAATAACCACCATATCGAATTCGTCTGCCTAAATTAAAACTGCGCTTCACCAGGATTGATTACCCTGTTATATTAATTTTTGGACAGAAATTCCTCGATATCTGCAATAAACTCCAAAACGCCCTTCTCTATCTCCGCTGTCAATTTACCGGTATCGCTGAAATCCGGATTTTCTACTAAAGTATGCTCTAAGATGTAATCGACGCCCTTATCCTAAGGCACAACGCGGTATTTATTCCAACCGCTTTCCCGGAACAGCTCCCAGTATTGTTTCTGAACGTTCCTGTTATAGCCTGATAGCCATACTTCGAAGCTAAATGTTTCGTGAATAAAGACTATTGCTACTTTTAAATTGC